>NZ_JCBANC010000063.1:0-38250 GCF_059760815.1 Achromobacter sp. 1012554356
CCCGCGGCCGATGCCATCGCCAGCGGGCTGGACTCGCCTGCCCTGCGCCAGGCGCGCGCCAACCTGCGCCCCGCCGCCGCAACGCGGCCCCCCGCCTCCCCCGCCGCGCCCCGGGCCAGCAGCGCTTACCAGCGCGGGTTTCCCATCGCCACCCGCGCCTACGCCGACTACAACCGCGCGGACTATTCCGCAGCCGAGCGCGGCGCCGAACGCGCATTCCGGATCGATCCCAAACAGGGCGCGTGGGCGATGCTGTGGCTCGATGCGCTGGAAGCGCAGGGCAAGTACGCCGAGGCCGAAGCGGCCGCGGCCAAGGCCGTGTCGCTGGGCGCGCCGAACAGCAACGACCTGGCCGCGCGCCAGCAGACGCTCAAGCGCCGGATGGCGGTCAAGCCGGCCGAGGAAGGCTATCAGGCCTTGATCGCCAACCGTCCCGGCGACGCCGTGCCGCTCGCCCGGCAGGCCGTGGCGCTGGCGCCCGAAAGCGCGAGCCATCGCCTGCTGCTCATCACGGCGCTCATGCTGGAGAACCAGCTCGCCGCCGCCGAGGAAGCCGCCACGGACGCCATGCGGCAGGACGACGAGAACACCGTTGCACTGCTGATGCGCGGCTATCTGCGCCAGCGCCAGGGCAGAACGCAGGAGGCGGACGCGGACTTCGACGCGGCGCTCAAGCAGGACTGGCTGGACGACGAACAGCGGCGCAACGTGCGCCTGATCGCGGCCGACGCCGCCCTGGCAGCCGGCGAAAACGCGCGCGCGCTGGCGCTGATCGAACCGCTGGGCGGCAAAGATGAAGCCGCGGCGCAGCGCATCAAGCGCGCGGGCGCGCGCCCGGCCATCCCCGCCACGCTGACGCTGGCGAACTATCCCGCGCCGGTGCAGGACTGCCGCGACACGCCCTACGGCACCTCGTGCGAGCTGCTGCCGTCGGATGCCGCAGGCAGCGGCGGCCCCGCCTCGCTGGCCTATGCCGCCTACGCGCGCGAGGATTACCAGGAAGCCATCAGTCAGGCGCGCAAGGCGGCCGAGCAGGATCCCGCCAACAAGGAATACCAGCGCCTGCTGACCACCACGCTGGCGGCCGGCAACGCCGCGCAACTGGCCGAGGCCAACACGCGCATGAGCGCAGCGCTGGCCGCGCAGCCCGACGATCCCACGCTGCTGATGCAGCGCGGTTACCTGCACCAGCGCATGCGCCAGCCCAAGCTCGCGCTCGAGGACTTCCAGGCCGCGCGCGCCACCGGCAAGGCGCCGCCCACCGTGATCCTGGACGAAGGCTATGCGCTGGCCGGCGTAGGCGACAAGCGCGGCGCGGTGGATCGCCTGAAGGAAGCCATCGACGAGAACGACGCGGGCAAGCTGGACCTCACGCCGCAGCAGCGGTTCGACACGCGCAACGCCATCGGCGGGCTGGCGCGCGAATGGGGCGGGTATTTTTCCGCGGGCTACCGCGGCGCACGCCCCGCGTCCTCGGGGTTGGGCGGCGCGGCCATCACCGTGCCGGGCGACGCCGTGTTCAGCACCGCCGAGATCTTCTGGCGGCCCTCGGACTTCCTGAATTCCTCGACGCGCACCTTCGAACTGTACGGGCGCCTGTCGAACACGCTGTACGACAAGGGCGGCCGGACCGCGAGCCAGACCGTGTCCGATCCGTGCGGCGGAACCGTGGACATCGACAGCGCAACCAACCAGGGCATCTCCGGCATCCCCACGACGATCGGCTCGCTGGGCATGCGCTTCACGCCATCCACCGAAGTAGGCCTGACGTTCGGTCTGGAACGCCAGTTCAACCTGGGCAGCGCCACGCGCCGAGGTACGTTCAGCCCGGACCCGGCGGCGCTGCGCTGCGCGCTGAACCGAGACAACCAGACCGCGCACTACCAGACGAACGCCGGCAGCGGTGGCTGGCTGGCCTACGTGACCTATGGCCTGTACGAAGGCACGACGCTGCGCATCGACCGCCCGGACTGGTTCACGATGGAAGGCTATGTGCAGGCCGGCTATTCCTGGCAGGACATGCCGGCCAAGTTCTGGCTGCGCGACAACGCGACGGGCGTGGACGGCGAAAAATCGTCGGGCCGGCTGAAACGCGATCAGGCGTTCGGCGCCGGCGAGTTGCGCGTGGGCCGCAGCTATCGCGTGGACGCCATCAGCGAACGGCTGGTGTTCTTTCCCTATGCGGTCATCGGCGCGGACTGGCTGTGGAACAAGAACCGCGTCACCGGCTTTGACATCGACGGTTCGGATTCCTACCGGCTGCTGGGCGACAACACCTCGTGGTCAATGGGCGCCGGCCCCGGCTTCAACCTGCGCTACTGGTTCCGTGAAGGCCACTACACCGCGCCCATGTCCTATCTGGACCTGACGACGCAATACCGTTTCAACATCGGCGGCGGGCAGGCCGACCGGGCCAAGGGCCTGTTCATCAACCTGACCCTGTCGTACTGACGGCACGCCGATCCGCAACACAAGGAGTTCATCCATGCACACCGCAACCCGTCTTCCGAAGCGCGCCCTGCCGGGTCTTTCCGGCGCGCTGGCCCGCGCGCTGGCATCGGCCGCCCTGTTGGCGGCCTGCGCCACCGCGGCGCAGGCGCAGCAGGCTTCCTCCATCGTGATTCAGGGCAAGGACAACTGGCTGTTTCCCGGCTGGGGCAGCCTGACGCAGGTGGACATGCGCGGCATCGACGCGTCCACGCAGCTCGTGCGCGAGACGCGCGACGCGCTGGCGGCAAAAGGCATTCAGCTTGAGGTGCTGGTGCTGCCGGACAAGACGTTCTTCTATCAGGACAAGCTGCCGGACGGCAAGGCGCTCAGCGCCGACGTGAAGAAGCGCTATCAGACCATCCAGGACAAGCTCAAGCAGGCCGGCATCGCGACCATCGACGACGAGGCGGTGCTGCAGCGCGTGAAGAGCAGCGGCCAGGAGGTCTTCTACCGCACCGACCAGCACTGGACGCAGGCTGCCGCGGACGCCACCGCCGACGCGCTGGCGCAGCGCATCAAGACAGACGTGAAGACGCTGGCCGGCAAGCCCGGCACCGGCATGCCGCTGGGCAGCGTGGTCAACGAGCGCCGCTACGGCGATCTGGCCGAGCTGTTCCTCACACCGGACCAGCGCAAGCAGGCCGGCCGCGAGACCTTCACGGTGCGGCGCCAGTCCGACAGCCAGAGCCTCGTGGACGACACGCCGGCGCCCGTGCACGTCACCGGTCACAGCATGGTGCAACCCTACTTCGGCTTTCCGCAGAAGCTGTCCAACGCGCTGGACCGTCCGGTTTCCGTCAACTGGAAGCCCGGCAACGTGGGCCATTGGGTGATGCTGCTGGAATACCTGGAATCGCCCGCCTTCAAGCAGAACAAGCCGCAGGTGCTGGTCTGGCAGATGTTCGAGCCCACCTACGCGCAGGGGCCGGAGGCCCGCGGCCTGTGGGACAACGCTTCCATCATGAGCGCCGATACCTGGCGCACGCGCATGAAAGCGGCCATCGGGAAGTAGGCACGTGGATACGCCGGACAAGACACGCGCCGCGGGAGGGGCGAGCACAGGTGGGCCGAGCACAGAAGGCCCGTCCGCCGGCCACCGGCTGACCGCCTGGGTGGTCGCCATGCTGCTGGCCGTCGGCCTGGGCTGGGGCGGCTGGCGCCTGGCGCAGGCGCGCGTCGGCGCCGTCGCGATGTCACCGTCCGCGTGGTTGGATGGCTCGGCGGGCGCCGCGCTGAACAAGGCGCTGGCCTTGCCGCGCCAGGCCGATGTCGACACCTGGAACGCCGCGCTGCGCTATCGATTGTTCGGCGACCTGGGCGAACAGGTCGCGATGGGCTGCCCCGGCTGGCTGTTCTACCGCGACGGACTGCGGCCGCCGCCGGGCGTGCACGTCTTTGACGAACGCCTGCGCCTGATGCGGCATTGGGTGCGCGAACTGCGCGCCAAGCAAGTGCAGGTGCTGGTGGTCGCGGTGCCCGACAAGTCGCGCATCGAATCCGCCCAACTCTGCGGTCTGCCGGTGTCGCAACCGATGCGCCAAACGCTGGACACCTGGCAAGCGGCGCTGCGCGCGGATGGCGTGCCCTTCGTGGACCTGCGCGACGCGCTGCTGGCGGCCCCGGCTCCCCGCTTTTTCCGCACGGACGTGCACATGAATGCACAGGGCGCGCAGGCCGCCGCCGCACGCGTGGCCGAGGCGGCGTTGCCGCTTCTGAACGGCAAGAGCACGCAGGCGTTCAAGACGGAACCGGCCTCTGCGCCGCAGCCGCGCATGGGCGACCTGATCGTGTTGGCGGGCCTGGAGAACGCGCCACCCGGATGGCGGCCGGACCTGGAGCACGTCTCGGAGGCAAAGATCGAACCCGTGCGCAGCGGCGGCCTCCTGGATGAGCCGCCGCCGGTTCAGGTGCTGCTGGCGGGCACCTCCAATGGCCGCCGCAGCCAGTTCGGGGAGCGCCTGGGCATGGGCCTGGGCCGCGAGGTCTGGAACATGAGCCTGGATGGCGGGCAGTTCTCGGGTGCGCTGACGATGGCGCTGGGACAGCGCGCGCAGTGGCCCGCCAGCCTGAAGCTCGTGATCTGGGAATTCTCGGAGAACGCCCTGTCGCTGCCGCTGACCGCGGACGAACAAGCCCTGCTGGCGCGCATCCCGTAGCGGACCAAGATGCTATTCAACTCCTACCTGTTCCTATTCATCTTCCTGCCCGTGACGCTGGCGGCGTACTACGCGCTAGGGCGGCTGAACGTGCGGCTGGCGGCGCTGTGGCTGTGCCTGACCTCGCTGGTCTTCTACGGCTGGTGGAATCCGCAGTTCGTCGTGCTGCTGGCCGGCTCCATCGCCTTCAACTACCTGGTCAGCCAGTTGATCCTGCACAACGCCGCACGCCCCCGGTTGCAGGGCCTGATCGTGGGACTGGGCGTGGGCGCCGACCTGGCGCTGTTGTTCCACTACAAGTATTTCGTGACGCTGCTCAACTTCCTGAATGACTTGGGCATGACGGCGGCAACCGTAGACGACATCATCCTGCCGCTGGGCATTTCGTTCTTCACGTTCACGCAGATCGGCTATCTGCTGGACTGCAAGGCGGGCGTGGTGAAGGAACGCAGCCTGCTGAGCTACGTGCTCTTCGTGACGTTCTTTCCGCACCTGATCGCCGGCCCGATCCTGCATCACAAGGAAATGATGCCGCAGTTCGCGCAACCGGAGAATTACCGGTTCAAGGCCGAGAACCTGTCTGTGGGCGCGATCCTGTTCGTGATCGGCCTGGCCAAGAAGGTGCTGCTGGCCGATGGCATCGCGCCGTACGCCGATGCGGGGTTCGCGGCGCCGGGTGAGCTGCAGTTTTTCGGATCATGGGGCGCCAGCCTCTGCTATGCGCTCCAGCTTTACTTTGATTTCTCGGGCTATTCGGACATGGCGCTGGGCTTGGCCAAGATGTTCGGCATCCGCTTCCCGCTGAATTTCAACTCGCCCTACAAGGCGGGCAACATCATCGAATTCTGGGCGCGCTGGCACATGACGCTGACGCGCTACATCACCGCGTATCTGTATTACCCCGTGGCGGTGGCCGTAAACAAGTGGCGCACGAATCGCGAGCTGCCGGTGGGCTCGGCCGGGCTGAAGACGCTGGGCGGCTTTGCCGGCAGCATCGTGCTGCCCACGCTGTTCACGATGACGCTGGCGGGCGTGTGGCATGGCGCGGGCTTCCAGTTCGTGGTGTTCGGGCTGCTGCACGCCATGTATTTGTCGGTGAACCATGCCTGGCGGATATTCGTCGTGGGCCGCAAGCCGGCCGCAGCGCGCAACACGCGGGCCACCACGCGCGCGCTGTGCGTGCTGATCACATTTGTCGCGGTGCTGGTGGCGCAGGCATTTTTCCGCGCGCACGGCGTGGGCGATGCAATGCTGCTGGTGCAGGGCATGACGGGCGCGCGCGGCATCGAGTCGCTGGATATGTCCGCGCATGTCGCGGGTCTGGCCGTTGGCGACGCCTGGCGCGTCATCGCCGGCCACCACATGCAGCTCATCTATGCCGTCGTGCTGCTGGGCATCGCGTGGTTCGCGCCCAATTCGCACCAGATCCTGGGCCGCTGGTCGCCCGCCCTGTTCAAGCCCAATGAGGCCCCGCAACCCTACCTGCGCTGGCGCCCCAACCTGGCGTGGATGGCGGTCATGCTGGTGCTGCTGGCTTTCTGCCTGGTCAACCTGCACAAGGAAGCCCGGTTTCTCTATTTCCAATTTTGACCCTGCGGGGTCGCGGAGCAAGACATGGACATCAACGCTATCGAAACCAAAGTGGCGCAACTCGTCGAAGGCATCATCCTCACGCAGGTGGACCCGGACACATTGCTGATCGAATCGGGGCTGGTCGACTCGCTGGCCGCCGTCGACGTGGCGCTGGCGGTCGAGCGCGAGTTCGGCTGCAAGATCCCGCCCACCGAGATCGACGTACATCTGGAATCGGTGCATACGCTGGCAGCATTCATCGCGGAACGCCGCGGCGCCTAGCGCGCAGCCACGGGAGGGCCGGACCATGCGCTTCGACTTCAACACGTTCGATTTCGCGGACACGCAGGCTGGCGCGGACGCCATCGCGGTCGTGGACGCGCGCGGGGCCACGTCGTGGCGCGCGCTGCGCGCCGCCACCGAGGCCTGGGAACAGGCAGCGCGAACAGCGGGCGCACGACCCGATACGCCGCTGGTGATTTCCGGTCACAAGGAGACGGCGTTTCTCGTGGCGATACTGGGCTGCCTGCGGCTGGGCGTGCCTTTCGTGCCGGTGGATATCATCAATCCGCCCGAGCGCATCGCACGCATCGGCGAGCTGGTGCACGCGGGCCTGCGTTACGACGCGCAGGCCGCACATTTCGTTTCCACGGGCGGCCAGGGCACGCCGCTGGAAGAAAAGGGCCTCGCCTACATCATGTTCACGTCGGGCAGCACCGGCGACCCGAAAGGCGTGCAGATCGGCCGCGAAAGCATGGGCCTTTTTGCGGGATGGATCCGCGACTGTCTCGCGCTGGGCGCGTCGCCGATCTTCATGGATCAGATGCTGTTCAGCTTCGATTTTTCGCTCTTCAACTGGGTGGGCGCGCTGACGCTGGGCGGCACCTGCGTGCTGTGCCCGCGCGAGACCATCGCACAGCGCGACGCCTTTGTGCAATATCTGGCCAACAGCCGCATCAGCGTCTGGGCCTCCACGCCCTCGTTCGTGCGGCAGCAATTGTTCAACCCCGAGTTCGACCACACCCACCTGCCCGACCTGCGCGTCTTCGTGTTCGGCGCCGAATCGTTGACGCCCGCGCTGGCCGAGGAACTGTGGCAACGCTTTCCGCAGGCGCGCATCGTCAATTCCTATGGCCCGACCGAGGCGACCTGCTCGACCACCTGGGTCGAGATCGACCCGGCGTTGCGCGCGGCAGCGCCGAATCCATTTCCCATTGGCCGCGCCAAGCCCTATGCCAAGGTCTTCATCGAAAACGGCGAGATCAGCATCGCGGGCGATCACGTCATGCGCGGCTACCTGAACCGCCCCGATCTGAACGCCACGCGCATGTTCACGCGCCACGGCAAGCGCGGCTATCGCAGCGGCGACCTGGGCGAGATCGACGCGCAGGGCCTCGTGACCTTCCGCGGCCGCATCGACGATCAGATCAAGCTGCATGGCTACCGCATTGAACTGGCGGAGATCGACGCGGCCATCGCCGCCCTGCCCGGCGTGCGCGCCGGCGCGACGGTGGCGCTGCGCCGCCCCGACGGCGCCATCGTCCGGCTGATCGGCTTCGTCGAACCCGTAGCAAACGGCCAGGGTTCGCACGCCCCTGCCGCAGGCTTGCAACCGCTGCCCGCCGATCTGACGGACTGGAAGGTCACGCTCGGCCGGCGTTTGCCCCCGTACATGATTCCCTCTGAGCTGGTGGCGTGCCCGCGCTTTCCCACCACCAGCACGGACAAAGCGGACCGCAGGCAGCTCGAACGTATTTATCTTGAAACGCGCCTGAGCAGGAAACCGGAGCCGCAAACATGACTCGCACACCCTTACGCCTCGCCCTTGCCGTGACGCTGGCGGCCTGCGCCGCCAGTGCCGCCGCCGAAGGCGTGCTGGCCCAGCTCTATGCCGCCCGCCCGCCGGCGGGTTCTTCGTTCGTGCGGGTGGTCAATCCGCACGTGAATCCACTGCAGGCGCAGGTCGCGCAGGGCCCGGTCCAGGAGATCGGACCCGACCGGCAGGCCACCACCTACGCCATCGTGAAGGGCAATCAGCCCTTCGACGTGCGCATCGACGGCAAGCTCGCCGGCACACTGCAGGTGGCGCCCGACACGTTCAGCACGCTGGTGCCGCGGCGCGACGGCGGCAGGCTGTCGTTCAGCGTCATCGACGACAACGCCGGCGCGCAGGACGCGCTGAAGGCGGAGCTGCGCTTCTACAACCTGGCGACGGATTGCCCCGCCGGCCAGATGTCCGTCAGTCCGTCGGGCCCGGTCCTGTTCAAGAACGTCGAGCCCGGCGCGTCCGCCGCGCGCGCGATCAATCCGGTCAGCGCGACGCTGGCCGCCAGCTGCGGCACGGCCGTGTCGCAGGCGCTGCCGCTGCCGGTCTTGCAGCCGGGCGACCACTACAGCCTGTTCCTGACCGGCACGCCCGAAGCCCCCATGCTGCGTGGCCAGACCAGCGGCACGGACGCCTACAAGAAATAGGGAGACCATCATGCGACGCGTTTTCCGGGACGACCACGAACTCTTCCGCGACCAGGTCAAACGCTTCATCGAGAGCGAAATCGCGCCCCGCTATGCCGAATGGGAAGACGCAGGCGTGACCCCGCGCGCGCTGTGGCGGCGGGCCGGCGATGAGGGGCTGCTCAATTGCGCGCTGCCGGATCCGTATGGCGCGGGCGGCGACTTCGGGCATTCGGCCGTGGTGATCGAGGAACTGGCCCGCGCCAATTTCCTGGGCATCGGCTTTTCCATCCACTCCGACATGGTCGCGCCGTATCTGCTGAACGTCGGCACCGACGCGCAGAAGCAGCGCTGGCTGCCTCCCATGGCGCGCGGCGAGACCATCGGCGCCATCGCGCTGACCGAGCCGGATGCGGGCAGCGATTTGAAGGCGGTGCGCACGCGCGCGCGGCGCGACGGCGAACACTTCGTGCTCAATGGTCAGAAGACCTTCATCACCAACGGCATAAATGCGGGCTTGGCCATCGTGCTGGCCAGCACCGATCCCGATCTGGGCGCGCGCGGCCTGTCGCTGTTCTGTGTCGATGAAAACCTGCCGGGTTACACGAAGGGCGCGCCGCTGCACAAGATCGGCCAGCACAGTCAGGACACCTGCGAGCTCTTCTTCAACGACGTGCGCCTGCCCGCCGATTGCCTGCTGGGTCCGCTGAACAATGCGTTCGAGATCATGACGCGCGAGCTGGCGCGTGAACGCCTGGCCATTGCGCTGCGTGCGGCGGCGTCGCAGGAAGGCATGCTGGAACAGGCCGCGCAATACACGCGCGATCGTAAAGTGTTCGGGCGCCGCGTCATCGACTACCAGAACACGCGCTTCAAGCTGGCGAATGCGCGCGCGCAGAGCGCGATGCTGCGCGTCTTTCTGGACGATTGCCTGGCGCGCATGATGGAAGGCGAGCTCGACGCCACAACGGCAGCCATCGCCAAGCTCAATGCCACCGAAATGCAGGGCCGCATTCTGGACGATCTGCTGCAGCTTTACGGCGGCTATGGCTACATGGCGGAATACGGCATCGGCCGCGCCTGGGCCGACGCGCGCGCGCTGCGCATCTTTGGCGGCACCAACGAGGTCATGCTGGAGATCATCGGCCGCAGCTTCAACTGACGCGGCGAACTTCAGAGGCCCACTTCAGAGCCGCGCGTCCATCCAGGCCTGCATCAGCGCGCGCGCCTCCGGCGTATCGTCGATGACCCACGGGTCCAGCGCAAAGGCCACGATGCGCTTGGCGCCGTAGCCGCGCGCCACCTCCCACTGCTCGCGCACCCGCTCAAAATCAGCGGAACGGGCCTTGAAGGTCGAGCCGTCCGTGGCGCCCGACGGCAGTTCCTCGAACAGTTCCAGGATCAGGTCGAAAGACGCGTGGCGAGCCAGCAGCATGTCGTGCAACGGTTCCAGCGCCCGCAGGTTCTCCAGCCCGGCCACGCCGACGCCATCCTGGATCATGGGGTGTATGCCCACGTGGTCCAGGATATGGCTCCACAACTTCATCAATGACCCATCACCCGGCAGGCGGCTGCGATACGTGGAAATGCACGGCACGCTGCTGCTGGTCTCTTGCGACGCGCGCGACAACGCATCCAGCCATGGCACCAGCAGCGCCTGCCGTTCGGCGGAAGCCCAGTTGTACTGTTCCAGTTCGTACGGCAGATACCATCCGCGGAAGGCGCGGCGCTGGTTCCAGCCGGCCCCCCGCATGTACGCGGCGCCACGTTCGCGCGTCTGGTCCAGAAAGGCGGCCAGCGCGGGCGTGTCGGCGCGGGCCAGCATGTCCCACCAGCGCTGGTCGTACGGCAGGCCCACGTGGATGCCAATGCCCTGATGCGCGGCCTCGTCGAACAGCGTGCCGAGCAGCGCTTGGGGGGCCATCCAGTCGTCCGGCCGCCCGCCTTCCAGGCCGGTCCACTGCAGGAAGATCTCGCGGCAGCCCAGCCGCCGGAAACTGCGCAGCCGCAGCCGCCAGTCTTCGGGCGTCAGGTCCGAGTGACTGCGCCAGAGCTGCAGGAAGGTGGCGTTAAGGGAAAGCGGCGGCGAACATGCCGCCAGCGGCGCCAGGGCGCTTAACGCCAGCGCCTGGAACAGGCGCCGGCGCAGGGGGGATTTGAGCTGCGGAGGAATCAGGAGACTGCCCAGCCTTTATCCGCGGTTGCCGAACAGGCCGGACAGCGAGCCCAGCAGGTCGGCGGGATTGAATTGCTGGCCGGGCTGCACCGCGCCTTCCGGCGTGGCCTTGTCGACCAGTTGCGGCAGCAGGGCCGACAGCGAATCCAGCACGGAGGTGGTGTCTTGCCCCGTCTTGGCCGCCAGTTCGTTCACGACGCCGGGATCCAGCACGGAACCGAGCTGGTCAGCGCTGACGGGCAGATTCTGGCCCGTGCCCACCCAGGACGCCACCACTTCGCCCAGCCCGCCCTTCTGAAAGCTGGCGATCAGACCGGTCAGACCGCCCGGGTATTTGTTCAGTTGCTCGATCAACGCGGGCAGCAGCGAGGCCGAACCGCCTTGCTGACCGCCACCGGCCATCGAGGCCAAAGTGTCCAATAGGCTCATTGCCGCGCTCCTGAAAAAGTCGGGAAATCAGTATAGGCCGATGAAAAGCGCGGTGTGCGGCAATGCTGTTGCCGCCCGCGACGACTTTGAAAAAGTTGTAAATCGCGTGGGCGGGTCATACTTTCGAATAGTGCTTTTGGTTCAGGTCGCCGGCGCGGGCGTCGACGCTTTCAGCGCCTTCAGCGCCTTTTGGCCCGCGCGCCCGTCCGGCAGCAGGCCGAGTTCGCGCTGGGCGGCCTGCAACGCCTGGCGCGTACGGGCGCCGATCATGCCGTCGGGCTCGCCCAGATCGTAGCCACGCGCGATCAAGAGGCGCTGCAATTCGCGCCTTTCCGCGCGCGACAGCCCCGGATCGTCCGTGGGCCAGGCCTGGAGCAGCGGGCCGCCGCCACGCAGGCGGTCGGACAAATGCGCGATGGCCAGCGCATAGCTTTCGGCGGCGTTGTAGGAGTACAGGGCGTCGAAATTGCGCGTCACCAGAAACGCCGGACCATTGCGGCCCGCCGGCAGCAGCAGACCGGCCGGCGTATCGCCGCCTGGCAGCGCCTGTCCATCGGCGCGCGTCACGCCCTGTTTCACCCACGACGACATCGGGCGCTTGTTCTTGCGGCCCGCGCCGGAGGTGTCCAGTTTCGCGGGCAGCTTGACCTCGTAGCCCCACGCCATTCCCGGATTCCAGCCCGCGCGCTTCAGGAAATTCGCCGTGGACGCCAGCGCGTCCGGCACGCTGTCGACCAGATCGCGCCTGCCGTCGCCGTCAAAATCCACCGCCAGCCGCAGATACGTAGAAGGCATGAACTGGGTCTGGCCGAACGCGCCGGCCCAAGAGCCCACCAGGCGCTCGGGCGCAATGTGTTCGTCCTGGATGATCTTCAGCGTAGAGAAGAATTCGCCCCGGAAATACGCCTGGCGCCGGCCATAGCACGACAGCGTGGACAAGGACGTCAGCAGCGGCCGTCCGCCCAGCGTGCGGCCAAAATTGCTTTCCACGCCCCACACCGCGGCAATCGTGGCCGGGTCCACGCCATAGCGCTGCGACGCCCGGTCCAGGTCGGCCTGCCAACGCGCCATGCCGGCCTGCCCGTCCGCCACGCGCTCGTCATCCACCAGGCCCGCCATGTAGTCCCAGATGGGCGTCTTGAACTCCGGCTGCGCGTCCAGCAGGCCGATGACCGCCATGTCGGGCGCAAGCTGCGCCGTGTGCGTGTCGAAGGTCGCCGCCGACACGCCGGCCTTCAAGGCGGGCGCGCGCAGCTGCGACAGGCAAGCAGCAAAGTCGCCGGCGGCAAGCGCCGCGGGTGCCGGCAGGATCAGCGCGGTCGTCACGGCGGCGGCCATCAGCACGCGGGTTACAGCGGTGTTCGGCCGCGCGCGGCGCAACAGGAATTTCATGCTTGGGATTCCTTGGGAGGTGCGATCGCGGCATCGCCTTGCAGGCGCCGCGTCCAGTCTTCGACTTCGCCGGCACGGGCGCGCTTTTCAAAGAGCGCGCGCCAGTTCGGCGACAGCTCCGGCAATGCCGCCAGCGCGTGCAGCACATCCGGGTCCAGCACGCGGCGGTTCAGGATGTCCTGCACGCGCGCCAGCGACCATTGCGGATGCAGGCGCTTGTGCAACGTCAACGTGTCGCCCGGCGCCAGCCAGCCGGTCTGCAGCACGCGGTAGTACCAGCCCGTCATGCCGCTGGCCTGCACCTGCGCGGCCATGCCCTTGTGCTGGAACCGGTGATCCAGCTTCCAGCACGGCTGGCGCGCCTGCGACACCTGGATCAACGCGGTGCCCGCGCGATAGACGTCGCCCACGCACACGTCGCCTTCGGTCACGCCGGTGGTGGAGATGTTTTCGCCGAAGGCGCCCGGCGCGCGCAGCACCGCGCGTTCGCCCAGCGTCTGCAGCCAGGCAGGATAGTGGTCGCGCGCGTAATGGTGCAGCGCCTTTTCCGGCCCGCCATGAAAGCGCCGGTCTGCCTGCGCGTCCCCATCCAGTCCTTCCAGACCCAGCCAGCGCCGCTCGCCGACCGGATGCTTGTCGATGCCGCTGTCGCGTCCCGAATCGCCCAGCGGCCGCAAGGCGCCCGTCAGCAGCGCGTCGATTGTGATGTCCATCTTCCCGTCTTCCAATTAGCCGGCCTGCAGCGCGGCAAGCTCGTCGTCGTCGAATCCGGCGGCGCGCCGCGCCTCCAGGTTGAAGGGGCCGCGCAGGCGCGGCGCCTGATAGCGCGCCGCCAGTTCGGCATAGCAGGCCACCGGCTCCTTGCCCGCCAGCGCGCATTGCTGCTTGTACCAATAGTTGCCGATGGCGACGTGGCCGATCTCGTCGCGCAGGATGATGTCTACGATGGCGGCGCTTTCCGAGTCTCCCGCGCCCGCCAGCTTGTTGCGGATCATGGGCGACGCGTCCAGGCCGCGCGCTTCCAGCGTGCGCGGCACAAGCGCCAGGCGCGCGAGCAGGTCGTCCTGCGTGCGCTCGGCCATATCCCACAATCCGTTGTGCGCGGGGAAGTCGCCGTAATCAACGCCAAGCGTGTCCAGCCGCTGGCGCAGCAAATCAAAATGCAGCGCTTCTTCGCGCGCGACGCGCAGCCAGTCGCGGTAGAACGCCTCGGGCATGCCGGCAAACCGCCACATGATGTCCAGCGCAAGGTTCACGGCGTTGAATTCGATATGGGCCAGTGCGTGCAGGAGCGCCGCCCTGCCTTCCTGCGTGGCCATGGATCGATGGCGGACCTCGGCCGGCGCGACCAGTTCTGGCCGTGGCGGGCGGCCGGGCAATCCGGCGATGGGCGCAAGGACCCGCTCGCAATCCAGCCGGGCGTCGTCGGCAATGGCGCGCACGCCCGCCAGCTTATCGGGCCAAGCCGTGGCGGCCAACGCCGCCAGCGCCTGCTCGCGCATGCCGTGCGTATCGTCCTTCTGCCCGCCGGGGGCAGTCTTGCTGCTGTCCATGTTGCCGTCGTTCCCGGGCGCCGCGTGGACGCCTCAAATCCCTGTCATTGCCATGGCTTGCACGCCATGCGATCCCGAAGACTTTATCATTCGCGGATGGATCCCCTGCGCCTTACCTTGGAAACCGATCTGTCCCGCATCGACGCCCGGCAATGGGACGCGCTGGCCGGAGACCAACCCTTTTTGCGGCACGCCTTTCTGCTCGCCCTGCACGACACCGGCTGCGCATCGCGCCAGACGGGCTGGGCGCCGCATTTCCTGGCGCTGTGGCGTGACGACGTGCTGGCGGGCGCGGTGCCGCTTTACCTGAAGTCGCATTCGCGCGGCGAGTATGTGTTCGACTACGCGTGGGCCGATGCCTTCCAGCGGCACGGCATGCGCTACTACCCCAAGCTGTTGTCGGCCATTCCGTTCACGCCAGTCACCGGCCCGCGGCTGCTCGCCGCCAACCACGAAGACCGCGCGACACTGGTGCGCGGGCTGGTCGCGTTTGCCGAAGAGGTCAACGTGTCGTCGTTGCACCTGCTGTTTCCCGCTGACGCCGACGTGCGCGCGCTGCGGGAGGCAGGCTTCATGATCCGCGAGAGCGTGCAGTTCCACTGGACCAACGCAGGCTATGCCGACTTCGACGCGTTCCTGGCCGCCATGAGCCACGACAAGCGCAAGAAGATCCGCCAGGACCGCAAGAAGGTCACCGCGGCGGGCCTCACCTTCCGCTGGCTCCGCGGCGGCGAGATCGGCGCTGACGAACTGGAATTCTTCTACGGCTGTTATTGCCGCACCTACTTCGACCACGGCAACCCGCCCTATCTGAGCCGCGAGTTCTTCGAGCAGGCGCACCGCGACCAGCCCGATGCTTTCGTGCTGATCCTGGCCGAGCGCGATGGCGTGCCGGTCGCGTCGGCGCTCAACCTGGCGGGCGGCAACGCGATGTATGGGCGCTACTGGGGCGCGACGGAATACGTGCCCGGGCTGCACTTCGAGACTTGCTACATGCAGTCCATCGCCTATTGCATCGCGCATGGCATCGAACGCTTCGAAGGCGGCGCGCAAGGCGAACACAAGATGGCGCGCGGCTTGCTGCCCACGCCAACGTGGTCAGCGCACTGGGTGGCGCATCCGGGTTTCGCCGAGGCGATCCAGAACTTCCTGGACGAGGAAACCGCGGCGGTGACGGACTATTTAGGCGAGCTGGAATCGCACACGCCGTTCAAGGGGCGGGGTGAGTGATGCTGGCGGCGGTGTCAGACACCCATGATGCGCACGGGCGAGTTGAAGGCCGTCTCTGCAGGGTGTCAGACACCTGAGAGTGTTGCCTGGTGTGCGACACCCCTCTGCCAGGTGTCTGACACCTGAACCGCACGCGCAGGCTCGCTGCCAGGTGTCTGACACCCTTGAACCGCACGCGCAAACTGAAGCCGCGTCCCGCCGGGTGTCTGACACCGACTTAAGAAAGACAGCGCCAGGTGTCTGACACCGACTTAAGAAAGACGGCGCCGGGTGTCTGACACCGACTTAAGAAACACCGCCTAAACCGTCAGAGAAACCGGTCCAGCAGCTTGCGGCTGTGCTTGTCCAGCGACTGGATGTCGCGCACCAGATAGAAGATGCCGTGGTTGTCGGCGATGAGCAGCGTTTGGGGAGACAGGCGGCGGATGTCTTCTTCACCGCGTAGCGTGAACGAGGTCGGGCCGCGGTCGGTGTCCACCTTCCAGACGCTGGGCGTGGCGTAGGTCGACACGCTGGACAGCTTGCGGATTTCGGGCATGAACTCGCGGCTGGCGAGTTCCTCTTCGATCAGGGCGCGCGGCTCGGCGGGGACGTCGGACAGGTGTTCGATCCACAGCAGCTCGTGCCCGTCGGTGGTCACCAGCGACAGTCCGCGGCCCGCCTCGCTGATCGGGAAGGCGCGCACCGGGATGACGCCTTCGTGCGATTCGCCGTCGGCGGACTGGAACTCCAGGCGTCCGAAGGCGTTGCGGCGCAATTGAAAGAACGGCAAGGTCATGGCGAGAATCCCGTTTCCGCGTCAGGCCACGGCGGCCATGTCTTCGCTGCCCGACGACTGGGCGTCGGCTTCCGCCTGGCGCGCCTGCGCCTGATAGAGGCGATAGTAGGCGCCCTCGCGGGCCATCAGTTCTTCGTGCGGTCCCTGCTCCACGATCTGGCCGCGGTCCAGGACCACCAGCCGGTCGGCCTTGCGCAGCGTGCTCAGGCGGTGCGCAATTGCGATGGTGGTACGGCCACGGACCAGGTTGTCCAGGGCCTTCTGAATCTCTTTCTCTGTCGTGGTGTCCACCGACGACGTCGCTTCGTCCAGGATCAGGATGCGCGGGTCGATCAACAGGGCGCGCGCGATCGAAATGCGCTGGCGTTCGCCGCCGGACAAGGCCTGACCGCGTTCGCCCACCAGCGAGTCGTAGCCGTGCGGCAGGCGCAGGATGAATTCGTGCGCGTGCGCGGCGCGCGCCGCGGCCACGATCTCGTCGCGCGTGGCGTCCGGCCGGCCGTAGGCGATGTTCTCGGCGATGGTGCCAAAGAACAGGAACGGCTCCTGCAGCACCAGCCCGATATTGCGACGGTAATCGGCCACGCGCACCGAACGGATGTCGGCGCCATCCACCAGCACCGCGCCTTCGGACACGTCGTAGAAGCGGCAGATCAGGTTGATCAGCGTGCTCTTGCCGGAGCCGCTGTGGCCCACCAGCCCGATCATCTCGCCCGGCGCGATGGTCAGATTCAACCCGCGGATGACCTGGCGGTTGCCATAGCGAAAGCCCACGTCGCGCAGTTCGATGCGGCCGTTGATGTGCGGCAGCTTGGCGGGGTTCTGCGGTTCCGGCACACTGGACACGTGGTCCAGAATGTCGAAGATACGCTTGGCGCCGGCGGCAGCCTTCTGCGTGACCGACACGATGCGGCTCATGGAATCCAGGCGCAGGTAGAAGCGCCCGATATACGCCAGGAACGCGGCCAGCACGCCCACGGTGATCTGCCTTTGCGACACCTGCCAGATGCCGAAAATCCACACCACCAACAGGCCCACCTCGGTCAGCAGCGTGACCGTCGGCGAGAACAGCGACCAGGTCGTGTTGACGCGATCATTGACTTCCAGGTTGCGGTTGTTGGCTTCGCGGAAGCGCGCGACCTCGCGCTTTTCCTGGGCAAATGCCTTGACCACGCGGATGCCGGGAATGGTGTCGGCCAGCACGTTCGTGATCTCGGACCAGATGCGGTCGACCTTTTCGAAGCCATGCCGCAGACGGTCGCGCACGGCGTGGATCATCCAGATGATGAACGGCAGCGGCACCAGCGTGACCAGCGCAAGCCACGGATTGATGCTGATCAGGATAACCGCCGTCATGACGATCATCAGGATGTCGGTGGCGAAGTCCAGCAGGTGCAGCGACAGGAATACACAGATGCGGTCGGTTTCGCTGCCGATGCGAGAAATAAGATCGCCGGTGCGCTTGCCGCCGAAATACTCAAGCGACAGTTGCTGCAGGTGCGCGTAAGTGGTGGTGCGCAGATCGGCGCCGATGCGTTCGCTGACCCACGCCAGAATATAGGTGCGCGCCCAACCCAATCCCCACGCCAAAATGGCCGATCCCAGCAGGCCACCCAGATAAAGCCGCACCAGGCCGTAATCGATGGGGGCGCCGTTCTGGAACGGAATCAGCACATCGTCCATCAGCGGCATCGTCAGATACGGCGGCACCAGCGTAGCCGCGGTGCCCAGCAGCGTCAGCAGAAACCCGGCAAACAACGGGCCGCGATATGGCCGAGCAAAACGCCACAACCGCAGCAGCGCCCACGTGGTCGACGGCGCGGCCTGTTCCTGGTTGCACGTCGGGCATTCTTCCTCGCCCGCGGGAATGACGTTATTACAGATCGTGCAGGTGCGTTCTTCGAGCGCTTCGGCCGGTTTTCCCGACAGACGAATCGACTGCTGGGTTTCGAACTGGGCCAGGAGCCGCAGCGCCGCTGGATTGCAAGCCAGCGTGAATCGCCAGACGCCCAGACGGCCGGTGTCGTCGTGCAGCTCCAGCACGGCGGCGCCGGCGTGGTCGCTGAGAGATAGCTTCAATTGAGGGCCGTATGGCCAGGATTCCCAAGCGGAATCGTCGGGAAGGCGGGCGATCAGCCGTTTGTCGGTCACGGCGACCAGACCCGGCTGGAACTTCAAACGCTGATCTAGGTCTATTTCGACCCAGGCCAGTAGGGTTTCGTCATCCGCCAGTTCGGTGCGGATTTCATCCCGCCAGCGGGCAGGAAATGCGTCGGCAAGGCCGGAAAGCAGGTGTGGTTTTTTCATTGGAACGCATACCGGGCCAGGACTCTGCCCTACTAGGCGGCAACCGGTTTGACGCCGTCGGCGGCAAACGTGTCCCTTCCTTACAACACAACGAGTTCACGCCATGAAGGCGTCGTATAGTATCAGCCGATTTTTCTAATTAGGAATATCTGGGATCCCCCACTCGTTGGCATTATTCTTAAGGCGCAACCCCAATAAAATCGCGGTCTTGCATAGGGGCGTCCGCGCGTGCCAACCTGCTTCTCGAGCAAATTAAAACATGAAAAAGAAAGACATTGAATTTATCGATGTCGTGGCTTTGCGCGGCCCGAACATTTGGACGTATCGCCCGGTCCTTGAAGCATGGGTGGATATCGGCGAACTGGAGGACTACCCCTCCAACACGATTCCCGGATTTTATGAGCGCCTGACCGAATGGCTGCCGACCCTTATCGAACATCGATGCAGCCCCGGCGTGCGCGGCGGCTTTCTGGCCCGCCTGAAAGAAGGCACGTGGCCCGGCCACATTCTTGAGCATGTCACCCTTGAACTGCAGAACCTGGCTGGCTTGCGCGGCGGCTTCGGCAAAGCGCGCGAGACCTCCAAGCGCGGCGTGTACAAGGTCGTCGTGCGCGCCTGGCAGGAACAGGTCACCCGCACCGCCTTGAACGAAGCGCGCGACCTCGTCATGGCCGCCATTGAAGACCGGCCGTTCGACGTGCCCGCCACGGTGGCCAAGCTGCGCAGCCTGGTCGACCGCCACTGCCTCGGTCCCAGCACCGCCTGCATCGTCGATGCGGCCGATGATCGCGATATTCCCTATATCCGCCTTTTTGAGGGCAACCTCGTCCAATTCGGCTACGGCTCCGCCCAGCGCCGTATCTGGACGGCCGAGACCGATCGCACCAGCGCCATCGCCGAAGGCATTTCGCGCGACAAGGACCTGACCAAGGAATTGCTGTCGACCTGCGGCGTGCCGGTGCCTGAAGGGCGCCTGGTCGAAAGCGAGGAAGACGCCTGGGACGCCGCCGAGGACATCGGACTGCCCGTGGTGGTCAAACCCTACGACGGCAACCATGGCCGCGGCGTCTTCACCAATCTGACGACGCGCGAGGAAGTGGTCTCGGCCTACCGCGTCGCCGTGGACGAAGGCAGCGGCGTCATCGTCGAACGCTTCGTGCTGGGCAACGAACACCGCCTGCTGGTGGTGGGCAACCGGATGGTGGCCGCCGCCGCCGGCGAACCGGCTTGGGTGACGGGCGACGGCAAGTCGACCATCACCGAACTCATCGACAGCCAGATCAATACCGACCCGCGCCGCGGCCGCACCGAAAACCATCCGCTCAATCCCGTGCGCCTGGATTCCGCCGCCCGGCTAGAAATCGCGCGCCAGGGTCTGTCGGAAGAGAGCGTGCCGCCCGAAGGCCAGCGCGTGCTGGTGCAGCGCAGCGGCAACGTCGCATTCGACGTGACTGATCGCGTCCACCCCAGCGTGGCCGCCACCGTGACGCTGGCTGCGCGCATCGTCGGCCTGGATATCGCCGGCGTGGACCTGGTGGCCGAAGACATCACGCGCCCGCTGGATGAACAGCGCGGCGCCATCGTCGAAGTCAACGCCGGACCAGGCCTCCTGATGCACCTGAAGCCCGCCGACGGCACGCCGCGTCCCGTGGGCCGCGCCATCGTCGACCACCTCTTCCCAGAGGGCGACGCGGGCCGCATTCCCATCGTGGGCGTGACGGGCACCAACGGCAAGACCGTCGTCGCCCGCCTGGTGGCGCGCCTGTTGCACCTGTCCGGCAAGCGCACCGGCCTCGCGTGCAGCGAAGGCCTCTACCTGGACCGCCGTCTCGTGCAGAAAGGCGACCGCGCCGACTACGCGTCGGGCACGCGCCTGCTCATGAACCGCAACGTGGACGCCGCCGTCATCGAGAACGACAGCGGCGTGATCCTGGGCCAGGGCCTGGCCTACGACCGCTGCCAGGTCGGCGTCGTCACCAACATCGACGACGGCGATCATCTCGGCGACTTCGACATCAACGAAACGGAACGCCTGTTCAACGTGTTCCGCACGCAGGTTGACGTGGTCCTGCCGGACGGCGTGGCCGTGCTGAACGCACGCGATCCGCGCGTCGTGGAAATGGCCGAGCTCTGCGACGGCGACGTGATCTTCTTTGGCATCGACCCCGCCCTGCCCGCCATTACGCAGCACCTGGCCCAGGACGGACGCGCGGTGTTCGTGCGCGACGGCAGCATCGTGCTGGCGCACGGCAGCCAGGAAGAACGCCTGGCCGACGTGGCCGCCATTCCGCTGACGCACGGCGGCCGGGTGGCCTTCCAGGTTGAAAATGTGCTGGCGGCCGTGGGCTCGGCGTGGGCGCTGGACATTCCGGTGGAACTGATCCGCGCCGGCATCGAGACCTTCGACATCGACCAGGCCGACGCGCCTTGGCAGTTCACGCTGTTCGAGCGCAACGGCGCCACGGTGGTGGTCGACGACGTGCACAACGCGTCGGCGCTGCGCCCGCTGATCTCGGCCATCGGCCAGTTTCCGGCCACCCAGCGCGCAGCGGTCTATTCGGCCGGCGCGGACCGCCGCGACGCGGACCTGATCGAACAGGGCAAGCTGCTTGGCGACGCCTTCGACCGCGTGGTTCTGTATGACGACGCGACCGTGCGCAGCAAGCGCCCCGACGGCGAGGCCCGCGCGCTGCTGCGCCAGGGCCTGGCGCAAGGCAGCCGCGTCAAGGACATCCAGGACGAGCCCGACCACGGCAAGGCCATCGCCAGCGTGCTGGACGGCATCGGCGCCGGCGACTTCGCCCTGCTTCAGTCCGACGAGGCGTTCTCCGGTCCGACCATCGACCTGGTCCGCCGCTGGATCCAACAAAACTGACCTTATTGCGCGCGCGGCCGCCCCCGGCGGACGCGCGCCAGACGACAGGAAACCCTGCCATGGAAGTCTCCCGTATCCGAGCATTGCGCGGCCCCAATCTTTGGAGCAAGAACACCGCAATCGAGGCCATCGTGTCCTGCGGCGACGCCGAATGCTCCATCGACAACCTGCCCGAGTTCGAAGCCCGCCTGCGCGCGCGGCTGCCGCAAACCGGGCTGCTGCGCCCCGAAGGTCATCAGGGCGCGGTGTCCATCGCCCACGTGCTGCAGATCGTCGCGCTGACGATGCAGGCGCACGCCGGCTGCCCCGTCACGTTTGGCCGCACCGCCTCCACCATCGAGCCGGGCGTGTTCCAGGTCGTGGTCGAGTACAGCGAAGAAGAAGTCGGCAAGCTGGCGATGGAACTGGCGCAGGAACTCGTGCGCGCCGCGCTGGACGACACGCCGTTCGACATTGCCGACGCCTTGAAGCGCCTGCGCGAACTGGATGAGGACGTGCGCCTGGGGCCCAGCACCGGCTCCATCGTGAACGCCGCCACGGCGCGCAACATCCCCTACCGCCGCCTCACGCAGGGCAGCATGGTGCAGTTTGGCTGGGGCAGCAAGCAGCGCCGCATCCAGGCGGCCGAAACCGACCTGACCAGCGCCATCTCGGAATCCATTGCGCAGGACAAGGACCTGACCAAGATGCTCCTGGACGCCGCCGGCGTGCCGGTGCCGATGGGCCGTTCCGTGACCACCGCCGAGGAAGCCTGGGAAGCGGCGCAGGAACTCGGCGGCCCGGTCGTGGTAAAGCCGCGCGACGGCAGCCAGGGCCGCGGTGTTGCCGTCAACATCGAAACTCGCGAGCGCGTGATCCAGGCCTTTGAAGTGGCCGAGGAGATCAGCTCCGAGGTCATCGTCGAACGCTACATTCCGGGCCACGACTTCCGCCTGCTGGTGGTGGGCGGCGCGCTGGTCGCGGCCTCGCGGCGCGATCCCCCGCAGGTCACGGGCGACGGGCAGCAGACCATCCGCCAACTGGTCGACCAGGTCAACGCCGACCCCTTGCGCGGCGACGGCCACGCCACCTCGCTCACCAAGATCCGTTTTGACGACATCGCTCTGGCGACGCTGAAAAAACAAGGCTTTGACGCCGATTCCGTGCCGCCCGCCGGCACGCTGATCTTCCTGCGCAACAACGCCAACCTGAGCACGGGCGGCTCGGCCACCGACGTGACCGACGAGGTCCATCCCGAAATGGCGGCGCGCGCGGTGTCCGCGGCCCGCATGATCGGCCTGGACATCTGCGGCGTGGACGTGGTCGCCGAGACCGTGCAGTACCCGCTTGAAGACCAGCACGGCGGCGTCGTGGAAGTCAACGCCGCGCCCGGACTGCGCATGCACCTGAACCCCTCGTTCGGCAAGGGCCGCGCGGTGGGCGAAGCCATCATCGCCAACATGTTCGCGGATGGCGACGACGGCCGCATTCCGGTCGTGGCCGTCGCGGGCACGAACGGCAAGACCACCACGGTCCGCCTGACCGCGCACCTCTTGGGCGCGGCCGGCAACCGCGTGGGCATGACGAACTCGGACGGCGTGTACGTCGACAACCTGCGCATCGACACCGGCGACTGCAGCGGCCCGCGCAGCGCGCGCAGCGTGTTGATGCACCCGGACGTGGACGCCGCGGTGTTTGAAACCGCACGCGGCGGCATCCTGCGCGAAGGCCTGGCGTTTGACCGCTGCAACGTGGCCATCGTCACCAACATCGGCATGGGCGATCACCTGGGGCTGGGCTACATCAGCACGGTCGAGGACCTGGCAGTGGTCAAGCGCGTCATCGTGCAGCACGTGCATCCGTCGGGCATGGCGGTGCTGAACGCGGCCGATCCCATCGTGGCCGAGATGGCCGCGAGCTGCCCGGGTTCGATCACCTACTTCGCCGAAGACCGCAATCATCCCGTGCTGGCCACGCACCGCGCGCAGGGCCTGCGTTCGGTCTACCGCGATGGCGATGCCATCGTCGCGGCGCAAGGCGCCGATGAGGTGCGCTTCCCGCTGGCCGAGATCCCTCTCACCCGCAATGGCACGATCACGTTCCAGGTCGAGAACGCGATGGCGTCGATTGCGGCGGCGTGGGCGCTGGACCTGGGCTGGGATGTCGTGCGCCGCGGCCTGGCCACGTTCGTCAATGACGCGCAGACGGCGCCCGGGCGCTTTAACGTGTTCGATTACCGCGGCGCCACGGTGATCGCCGACTACGGCCACAACCCCGACGCCATCCAGGCGCTGGTGCGTGCCGTTGATGCGATGCCGGCCAAGAAGCGTTCTGTCGTCATCAGCGGCGCGGGCGACCGCCGCGACGAAGACATCCGCATGCAGACCGAAATCCTGGGCACCGCCTTCGACGACGTGCTGCTCTACCAGGACCAGTGCCAACGCGGCCGCGCGGACGGCGAAGTGCTGGCCCTGCTGCAGCAGGGTCTGGTGGGCGCCAGCCGCACCACGCAGATCGACGAGATCCACGGCGAATTCGTGGCGATCGACACGGCGCTGGCGCGCCTGAATCCCGGCGACCTCTGCCTGATCCTGGTCGATCAGGTGGAAGAAGCGCTGGACCACATCGCCAAGCGCATCGCCCAGCCCTGAGCGGCACGGCGGCAAAGCGGACGGGGCGCCCCAGGCGCCCCGTTTTTTCGTCCGGCTATGCCGCCGCTAGCCGTGCGGTGACGCGACGGGCGCCGTGGCCTGATACCGGTCCGTCACGTGCGTGCATCCCACGGCCGCCAAGGCGCCAAGCGCCAGCAAGATGGCGCTGCAAAGTCGTTTCGTCATGCGAGTGTTTCTCCCGTTGCGTGTCGAACCGCCAGCCGGTTCCGTGTGGACTATACCGGCATGCGCCCTGCCCGGCCAGCCGCGCCAGCACTGGCTTTCGAGAGCGGATCGGTTACTAGCCGCGCACAAAAGGGGTCAAATGGTTGCTCAAATGTAACTCGACCCGATTGCTCCCGCAACGCGATTTCCCGTCTCAAACCCGGGGCATTTTCCACGGCGGCGCAGTTACATTTCCCCACAGCGTCGTTTGACAGCCCCTGGGGGCGACTCGTAGCTTAGAAGCTAGCTGATCAGTGCCCAACACACCGCGTCCCGGCAGCTTCATAGGCCATGAACCTGCCGCCGCACGTAACCAGAGAGAGGTCACCACATGAACAACGACATCATCGCCGGAAAGTGGAAGCAACTGACGGGCAAGGCCAAGGCGGCCTGGGGTGAACTCACCGACGACGAACTGACCCGTACCGAAGGCAACGCCGAGCGCCTGGCAGGTCTGATTCAGGAACGCTACGGCAAGACCAAGGATGAGGCGCAAAAGGAAGTCCGCGACTTCTTCGACCGCAATCCCTGATTCTTATAACCACCAGGAGAAGCTGACATGTTGCATTACGCCGTAGTTTTCTTCGTTATCGCGATCATCGCGGCTGTCCTGGGTTTCGGCGGCATCGCCGCCGGCGCCGCGGGGATTGCCAAGATCCTGTTCTTCGTCTTTCTGGTCCTGGCTCTGCTGTCCATTCTGGGCGGCGCCTTCCGCAAGAAATAGAACTCGCACCTGAACGTTTTTAGATTGTCATAGCGTCTCGAACGCGCTGAACACCAAGAAAAAGGAGCATTACTATGGAAATTCGTAAGCTGATCGCCGCCGCCGCACTGGGTACGGGCGCTGTCTTCACTTCCATGGCTTTTGCCGCCGATGACGGCAAGCCGAAACAGTCCGTGGGTGAATACGCGTCCGACGCCACCGTGACCACCAAGGTCAAGGCCGCCTTTGTTGCCGACAAGCAGCTGAGCGCCCTGGAAATCGCCGTCGAAACCAACAACGGCGAAGCCACGCTGACCGGCACCGTGGGCACCGCTGCCGAAGCGGATCACGCCGCCAAGGTCGCCCGTGGCGTCGAAGGCGTGAAGCAGGTCAAGAACAACATCAAGGTTGATCCGGCCAAGAACCGCAAGTAATCACGGCATCGAATCAATCGACGCCTGATTTGAAAACGGCGCCTGTGTTTAGCACAGGCGCCGTTTTCACGTGCGGCCATTTCGCATGCACGCTTTGGGGTAGCGGCTTCCCGCTACAGCGTGACGGCGCCGCGGCCGATTTCGAGCGCGCGTCCGCCCACCTGGATGCGGCCGTCGGTCGAGACATCCAGTTGCAGGCGGCACGGCCGGCCGGTCTGATCGCCCTGCTCGACCAGCACGCTGGCCGGCAGTGCAGCCTTGCGATGCAGCAGCCAGCCGCCCAGGTTGGCGCAGGCCGAACCGGTGCCCGGATCCTCGTTGATCGCACCGCCCGGCGTGGCATAGAAGTAGCGAGCCACGACGACCTGCCGGCCCGCCTGGACATTGCCTTCGTCAAACGCAAACAGATACAGCGACTTGCGCTCGAGGCTGCTGGTCTGCCAGCGGCCGAGCAGCGACGCGTCCGGCTTGGCCCGGCGCACTGCGTCCACACTGGCGAGCGGCACAAGCAGTTGGTCCGCGCCGGTGTCGACCCAGATCGGGTCGGCCAGCAGGTCGCTTTCGCCCAGACCCACCAGCCCGGCGATGCCGGCGGGGTCCAACTTGGGCGCGGCGGTGCGCACCCCGCCGGGACACGGTGCGGTGAAGGTCCACGCGTCGCCGCTGGCGGACAAAGGCACGACGCCGGCCTGAAATTCCAGCGTCAACGCGTCGCCGGTTTGCCGCAGGTCGCGCACGACCTGCGCGGTGCCAATGGCGGGATGCCCGGCAAACTTCATTTCAAACCCAGGCGTGAAGACGCGCACACGCGCGGCGGCCCGCTCGGAGGGCAGGATGAACGTGGTTTCGGACAGATTGAATTGCGCCGCGAGATTGAGCATGGTGGCGTCGTCCATGCCGCGGGCATCTTCAAACACGCAGAGCTGATTGCCGCTGAACGTGGAAGACGCAAATACGTTGAGAAGCCGGAACGCGTAGGAAGTCATGGCAAAAAGCAGTCAGGGAATTTGCCGGCGGCGCCGGCGCAGTCCCCAACTGTATCGCAGCGTCCGGGCGGACGCTTACCAGACCGCGAAGAACAGCACCCAGGCAATGCAGAACGGCGCGAGGCCCGCGGCCAGCACGAGACCCGCGCCAACCTTGCGCGCCATGCCGACCGGACGCGCATTCAGCAGTCGCGCGTAAAGACGCAGCGTCCACAACACCGCCAGCGTCAGCAGCGTGAACCGGACCGGCGTCGCCCAGGCCGCCTGCACGCCTTCATGCTTGAGCAGCGTGATGGTGGTGGCGGACAGGCCCAGGAACACGCCGATACCGGCCGACGGAATCAGCGCCTGCGCCAGCTTGTGCAGGCCGGCCCGCCCCCAGCGCGATACCGGTGCATGGGCAGCATGAGAATTCAAGGGCGCCGGCGGCACGGGTGCGGCAGGCGCAATGCGGTCGGCGATCCACAGCGACAGGAACGTTGCGCCGCCCACGCATACCGTGGCGCCGACGACAAAGAGCAAAATGCCGGCGCCGTCCAGCCACGAGAAGCTGTCATTCACGTCGGGGTAGTGGGTCAGGATGAACCACGGCGCGTTGTCCATCAGCGGCCACAGGATGTCGTGCTCGACCAGCCAGGTCGCGGCCCACTGCTTGGCCGTCACGAACCACGGGCTGGCGCTCCAGAGGAACGCGCCGATCGCAATACCCATCAGACCGAAGCACAGCAACGCCGTCTGCCACGGATCGCCGTCGGCCACGTGCACGATCTCTTCTTCGGGCGAGCGGGGTGTCAGTGCAATGGCGCCGCGATAGCCACTGCACCGTCCACAGACGTGGCAGTCGCCAGCGCCCTTCATGTGGCGCAGCGGCACCAGCGGCGCACAGTTGATGGGTTCGATGCGGATGACGGGATGCCGCCACTTTTCCTCGTCGACCTTGAAGTGCCAGGGCGCCAGCTTGGCCAGCAGGTTGAACACGCCATTGACCGGGCACAGATACTTGCACCACACGCGCTTGCTGCGCCCGTAGCGCCAACCGACGATCATGGCCGCCACGGTGGACCCGCCCAGCACCGCCAGCACGGCGAGCGGATATTGATAGACGCTGACGAGCTGGCCGTAGATCGTGGTCAGCGCGAAGGCCACGAACGGCCAGCCGCCCCAGCGCATCCACTTCGGAATGGCACGGCCCTGCCCGCGCTCGCTGGCCCATTCGGTCAGCATGCCTTCCGGGCAAAGCCAGCCGCACCACGCGCGTCCCAGGATCGGCATCGAGATCAGGACGAACGGCCACCACACGCCCCAGAACGCGAACTGCGCCACGACGGTCAGGTTGTTGAACACCGACGCCGCGTTGTCGGGCAGCGGCAGCAGCACGGGCACGATGAGGAGGAACGCGTACAACGCGACAATGCCCCACTGCAGCTTGCGCAACAGCGGGGCATGGTCACGGAGGAAGTCGGCGATGCGGGAGGTTGCCCTCCCGAGTGCAGCAGCCATGGTCAAACCTTAAGAAATTCAGTCC
The DNA here is from genome assembly GCF_059760815.1 of Achromobacter sp. 1012554356. Lineage (NCBI taxonomy): Bacteria > Pseudomonadati > Pseudomonadota > Betaproteobacteria > Burkholderiales > Alcaligenaceae > Achromobacter > Achromobacter sp. 1012554356. The sequence continues at coordinate 27,913 of NZ_JCBANC010000063.1, forward strand.
GGAGAAAACACCGGAATCAGGATGCTCCACGGGCTGCGGCCACGGGCGCGGGCCGTCCGCCCGCCCAGCGCAGCAGCGCCCAGACGATGAGCCAGTAAGCCACCCACAACAGCAGCGAGGACAGCGCGGGCAGTGCGCGGTACCCCGCGAAGTCGGCCAGCACCTTGCCAACGCCCGTGCTGTCGCTCAGCAGCCAGGAGCTGTCCCAGACCGGGTCCACGATGGTCGGCAGGACATCCAGGGAAATCAGGTGATCCAGGCCGCCCACCAGCAGCGAGCCGGCCAGAAGCAGCAACAGGATTTCGGTCACGAAGAAGAAGCGGCGCCACGTAATGAGCTTGCCGCCCAACTGCAGCAGCCAGAACGTCAGCAGCGCCACCGCAAAACCGGCCACGCCAGCGACGGCCAGCATCAGCATGTCGCTGCCGCCCTCGCCCGCCGAAACCGTGCCGTACAGAAACACGACGGTCTCGCTGCCTTCGCGGGCGACGGCGATGGCGACCAGCACGAGCAGGCCCCACCAGTTGTCGCTTGCGACGGAGGCGCGCGCCCCGCTTTCGAGTTCGCCCTTGAGCGTGCGGCCGTGCTTCTTCATCCACACGACCATCTGCACCACCAGCGCGCACGCGGCCAGCGACATGATGGCCTGGAACCATTCCTGGCCTTCATCGCTGAGCCAGGACGACACGCCCAGCAGCACCAGCGCCAGCGCCACGGCCAGGGCCAGGCCCGCCGCCACGCCGCCCCACAGGTACGGCAGCCCGCGCTTGCCTTCCGGCGTGGCGCGCAGCCACGTGTACAGGATGCCCACCACGAGCAGTGCTTCGACGCTTTCGCGCCAGACGATGAAAAGTACCTGTTCCATGCTTTGGTGCCGCGTTATTCCTTGGGCTTGACGACCAAGGTGCCTTTCACGCTCTGGTGAAAGTCGTCAAAAAAGGGATACTCGCCGGGACGCGAAATGGTGATGACCACGAAGGACTTCACCCCCGGCCCCAGGACTTTTTCCTTGCGCAGCGGAATGCTTTCGAATTCCACCGGCTCGTTGCTCTCGTTGATGAGTTCAATCTTGAAACGGCCCGCCGGCACTTCCAGCGTGGCCGGTTCGAACGTGCCGTCCGGCTTGAACCGCAAGGTGAACGTGGGCAGTTCGTCCGCCTGCGCGGGCGCCATGCCCGCCGCGCCGGCCAGGCCGATCAGCATTGCGGCAAGAACGCGAAGCAGGCGGCGCACGATCAGTACCCGCCCTTCTTGCCGGTGCCGGCGTAGACGAATTCATACTCCAGGTCGAACGGTTCGAACCATTCGCCCACGCCCGTTTCCTTGTCGACGTGGCGGCCGAAGTGGCTCATCTTGTTCGCGGTCGGCGGCAGGATCGTGTACTTGAGCTTGTATTTGCCCGGGCCTTCGAGCTTCACGTTTTCGCCGTAGTGCGGGCCGTCGTTGGCGACCATCGGCATGAACGTGCCCTTCTGCACGTTCTGGCTGCCGACCTTCTGGATCTCGTAATTCACGACCAAGTACGGCACCCACTCGCCTTCCGGGAAACCGGTCTTGTTGCCGGCCGTGGCGTGGATGTCTGCCTCAAGGTGCACGTCGGAATCCTTGGCCGGACGCATCATGCCGGGCGGGTCCATTTCGATCGGCTGCAGGTACACGGCGCCGATTTCCATGCCACCTTTCTCGACAGGCTTGCCGATGGGGTACTCGGCCGCATGGGCGGCGGATACGCTCAACGCGACAATGGCCAGCGCCAAGGCTTTCTTGATCATGTGCATAATCCTTGAGACACAAATGAAAATAGCGGCTCTCAAAACACAAACAAGAACCGTTTTCATTAATTTAGTGGATTTTGCTGACACAACCCTGAACCTGGCCGCACTAAAAGTGCCAGATCATTGCGTTGGCTCAATCGTCAAAAAGCCGCCTTGGCATGCACCAAGACGGCTTTTTTGCATTGACGCGGACCGTAGCGGCCCTGCGTCCGGCGGTATTTACTTGCGGCCCGCGCCCGGGGTGCTGCCCGGCGTGAACGGGAAGGTCGAGAACATGGCGCGCGTCTGATCCTGCATCTGGTCCTGCATCTGCACGAACAGGTTTTTGCTCTGGTCGATGTAGTTGTTCATCATGTTCTGCAGCATCGGCGTCTGCACATTCATGAACTGGGTCCAGGCTTCCGGTCCGAACTGGCTGCCGTACAGGCCCTTGGACTGCTCGGCCATGCGCTGCTGGATCTCCATGAACGCCTGGATGTTCTTTTCCAGGTACGAGCCCATGATGCCTTGCATGGCGTGGCCGTAGAAACGGATGATCTGCGACAGCATGTTCGAAGAGAACATGGGCATGCCGCCGCTCTCCTCTTCAAGAATGATCTGCAGGAGGATGCTGCGCGTCAGGTCTTCGCCGCTCTTGGCGTCGACGACCTGGAATTCCTCATTCGCCAGGACCAGTTGCTTGACATCTGCCAGGGTGATGTAGGTGCTGGTCCGGGTGTCGTATAAGCGACGGTTGGGGTATTTTTTAATCAGGCGCAGGCTGGCGCCGGTTTGTGCTTGCGTCATGGTTGTCCCCGGATCGGGCGATCTCTTTAGGCTTCGAATAATGTGAGTGTAATGCTGTACGGCCCTATGCCCGAAGCCGTACAGCGCGAGTGGGCCGCCGCGGGGCGGCCCACGTCACGTCAACCCATGTGCAGGCCGCCGTTCAGCGAGAAATCCGCGCCGGTCGAAAAGCCGGATTCATCGGACGCCAGCCATGATGTCATGGACGCGATTTCCTCAGGTGTGCCCAGGCGGCGCACCGGAATCGTGGCGACGATCTTCTCCAGCACGTCCGGCCTGATGGCACGGACCATGTCGGTGCCGATGTAGCCCGGCGAAATCGTGTTGACGGTCACGCCCTTGCTGGCCACTTCCTGCGCCAGCGCCATCGTGAATCCGTGGATGCCGGCCTTTGCCGTGGAGTAGTTGGTCTGGCCGAACTGCCCTTTCTGGCCGTTGACCGAACTGATGTTGATGATGCGCCCCCACTGGCGCTCGACCATGCCGTCGATGACCTGCTTGGTCACATTGAACAAGCTGTTCAGGTTGGTATCGATGACCGCGCGCCAATCGTCGGCGGTCATCTTGCGGAACAGCCCGTCACGCGTGATGCCCGCGTTGTTGACCAGCACGTCCACCGGCCCGAGGTCTGCCGTAACCCTTTCGAATGCGGCAACGGTGGAGTCCCAATCGGACACGTTTCCAACCGACGCGTAGAACGTGAAACCCTGCGCGGCCTGCTCATCCAGCCATTGCTGGTAGTTGCGGCTGGGGCCGCAACCTGCCACCACGCGAAAGCCATCCTTGGCCAAGCGCTGGCAAATAGAGGTGCCGATCCCGCCCATCCCGCCTGTTACGTAAGCCAGTTTTCCGCTCATTGGACTTCCTCCTGTGTGCGACGGACGCCTCGTTGATTAAACATCTTCCTGCCGGCGATCGGACCGCAATGCGCGGTATCAGGCCGCCCGGACCTTTACATATCTGCCAGGGGCCGGCTCGATCGGCCGGTACTTGGCATTGCCTGTCTTTGTCCTCGCCTTGACCTCTTTGCCTGAATGGCCAGCCAGCCAGCCGGTCCAGTCGGGCCACCAGCTTCCGGGGTGTTCCACGGCCTGCGCGAACCACGTGTTGGGGTCGCCGGGCAACGGCTGGCTTTCCTGTTCCAGCGCATCGGCCACCCAATAGCTGCGGCGCTTCTTGGCGGGCGGATTCACCACGCCCGCGATGTGGCCGGAGGCGCCCAGCACGAAACGCTGCGGTCCGCGCAGTACCTGCGTGGACGCATAGGCCGACACCCAGGGCACGATATGGTCTTCGCGCGAACCGAAGATATAGGCCGGCATGCGCAGCCGCGTCAGGTCCAGCGGCAAGCCGGCGGCCTGCGCGCGGCCCGGCACCTTGAGATTGTTCTCCAGGTAGGTATTGCGGAAGTACCAGGAAAAGAAAGGCCCAGGCAGATTGGTGCTGTCGCCGTTCCAGAACAGCAGGTCAAAGGCCGGGGGCTTTTGTCCCTTGAGGTAATTGCCGACCACGTAGTTCCAGACCAGCTCATTGGGGCGCAGGAACGAGAACGTGGTGGCCAGATCGCGGCCCGGCATCAGGCCGCCGTTGCCCAGTTGATGGTCGCGCATGAGCGCGTGAGTCTCGTCGACAAAGACGTTCAAGACGCCGGTATCGTGAAAATCGAGCATCGAGGTGAGCAGCGTCAGCGCGGCTACGGGATGCTCGCCGCGCGCTTCGGCCAGCGCCAGCGCCGCGCCCAGCATCGTGCCGCCCACGCAGAAGCCCAATGCATTGACCTGCGGTTGCTTCGTGATGTCGCTGGCCACGCGCAGCGCCTGCAGCACCGCGTCGTCAAGGTAGTCGGACCAGGTGGCGCGGTCGACGCCATCGGTATCGGCGGCAACCGGATTGCGCCAGGAAATCAGGAAGACCGTGTAGCCCTGCCCGACCGCGTGACGCACGAACGAGTTCTCGGGTTGCAGATCCAGGATGTAGAACTTGTTGATGTTCGGCGGCACGATGACCAGCGGCCGTTCGTGCACGGTGCCGGTCGACGGCGCGTACTGGATGAGCTGGAACAGCGGGTTCTCGAACACCACGTCGCCGGGAGTCGTGGCCACGTTGCGGCCGATCTCGAATTGGGACTCGTCGGTCTGCGTGATGCGGCCCTTCTGCACGTCGCCCAACAGGTTCGCCAGGCCTTCGTTCAGCGCGCGGCCCGCGCTTTCGACGATGGACTGCTGCGCGTCGGGATTCAGCGCCAGGAAGTTGGACGGCGACAGCGCGTCTACCCACTGCATGATCGAGAATCGAAGGCGGTCTCGCATGGGCTCGCTGACCTGCGCGGCATCGACCATGCGCTGCATGGCGCGGGCGGACAGCAGATAGGTATGCGCCAGCAACAGGTGCGACGCGTTCGCCGCCCAGGCATCACCCGAGAACCGGCGATCGGACGGCGGCGCCAGCATGCCGCGCTGGGCATCGTCGCAAAGGCGTTGCCATTCGCGCGCGAACTCTGCCTGGATGTCAGCCAGGACTTCCGGTGCCACGCTCACCGGAATGGGACCTGCGGAGAGATTGGCATTCACTTCGACACCTTGTTATCGAGACTTCGCGATTGATGTTGCATTCCGGGTTCAGGGCTGTCAATGCGGGTATACAAGGAGGCTGCTACCGCGGGACGCAAGGCCGGCGCCGGCCTTTGCGCAGCGTCAAACCGGGTGCAGCCAGGCCAGCATTGCCATGCGTCCCGTCACGCCGTCGCGGCGGTACGAAAAGTACCGTTCCTTGCGCGTCACCGTGCATTCCCCGCTGAGGGACACCTCTTGTACCCCGGCGCGCCGCAACCGGAAATCAGCCAATCCGGCGAGGTCAGCCAGCCACTTGCCGGCGGTGCCGGAACGCGCCGTGAAAAAGCGCGCCGTCGCCGGATCGTCCGCGGTAAAGGCGTCGAGCACGTCCTGACCCACCTCGAACTGCTCCGGACCGATGCCGGGCCCAACCCACGCACGCCATCCGGTCGCGTGAGGCGCCTTGGCGCGCATGGCGTCCAGCGTGTGCTCCAGCACCCCGCCCGACAAGCCGCGCCAGCCGGCGTGCGCCGTGCCCAGCACCTTGCCCTCGGCGTCGGCGATGACCACCGGCAGGCAATCGGCCACCATGATGGCCAGGACGCGCCCGGGCTGCGCCGTGACGCTGGCATCCACTGCAGGCTCGGCGGGCACATCGGACGCGTCCGCGTCCACGACCTCGCTGCCATGCACCTGGCGCAGCCACAGGGGCTCGGCGGGGACCGCCGCGCGTACGCGGCGCCGGTTCTCGGCCACGGCCTCGGGGTTGTCCTCGGCCCGCAGGCCAAGATTGAGGGTGTCATGCGGCGCCACGCCGACGCCACCGGCGCGGGTCGTGCAGAAGTAGCCGACGCCATGCCAGTCGGGTCCCGTCACGACGGGCAGGCCTGCGATCAGACGTTCCATGCGATGCTCTCCTGGACCTGCGCCATGTCGGCAGGCACCGGCGCGTCGAACTGGACGTCGCCCTTGCCTCCGGGATCGTCGAAATGCAGCGCACGGGCGTGCAGCATCTGGCGCTGCGCTCCGGCGATATTCTTGCCGCCGTAGATCGTGTCGGCCAGCAGCGGATGCCCCAGGCTGGCCATGTGCACGCGGATCTGGTGGGTGCGCCCGGTTTCCAGGCGGCACACCACTTCGGTGACGCGGCCACCGGGGTCCACGGAGCCGCGGCGGGCCGGCGCGTAATTGGTGATGGCCGGCTTGGGCGCGACGGGCCGCTCGACGCTCATGCGCACCGGCACGCGCGGATCGCGGCCGATGGCGCGGTCGACCTTGCCCGCGGCGGCCACCCAGCCGTGCGCCAGGGCCACGTATTCGCGGCCCATGCTGCGCGCCTGAAGCTGGCGCACGAGATGGGTCTGGGCGATGTCGTTGCGGGCGACGACCATCAGGCCGGAGGTGTCCTTGTCCAGCCGGTGCACGATGCCGGCGCGGGCAACCTGCGCCAGTTCCGGGTAGCGATGCAGCAAGCCATTGAGCAGCGTGCCGCTCCAGTTGCCGGCGCCCGGGTGGGTGACCAGGCCCGCCGGCTTGTTGACGACGATCCAGTCGGGGCTTTCGGCAACCACGCCGAACTCGACGGGCTCGGGCGTGAATGCCTGCGCATCGGGCGCGGGCTGCGCCCAGATGGTGAGTTCGTCGCCGGGGCCGACCGTCTGCCGGATCTTGCCCGGCGACCCGTTGACCAGGACGTTGCCGGATTCGATCCAGCCTTGCAGGCGATTGCGGGAATGGTCGGGCAAGAGACCCGCCAGAACCTTGTCGAGCCGGTCGGCGCGCGTGGCGGACGGCACGGTTACAAGTTGTGGCTCGGGGCGGCCGGATTCGTCGAGATTTTCGTCGGCGCTGTCGTCGGAAACAAGATCTGCGCGGGCGGCTGTATCAGACATGGAGACAAATCATATAATCAGCCTGCCATGCTAACACCAAGGATACGATTCTCGTGATTCACCACCCTGCAGCTCCCTCGAACCCCGCATCCCGCAGCGGGTCGGTTTTGCGCGTGGTTATCGCGCTTTTCACCGTCCTTGTCATCGCCGGTTGCAGCGGGGCGGACAGCAAGTTCGACAAGACCACCAACTGGAGCGCAGAACAACTCTACGCGGACGCCAAGGCTGAAATGGCGTCGGGCGGCTGGAAAGAAGCGCGCGAGCGCCTGACCGCCATCGAAAGCCGCTACCCGTTCGGCGTCTACGCGCAACAGGCGCTGCTGGAGCTGGCCTACGTCAACTGGAAAGACGGCGAAAACGAACAGGCGCTCGCTGCCATCGACCGCTTCCAGCAGCTCTACCCCAACCACCCCGGCACCGATTACGCGCTCTACCTGAAGGGCCTGATCAACTTCACGCCGGCCAGCGCCTTCATGAGCAACCTCACCGGCCAGGATCCGGCCGAGCGCGACCCCAAGGGTCTGCGCGCGTCCTATGACGCCTTCACCGAGCTGATCAAGCGCTTCCCGGAAAGCAAGTACAGCGTCGACGCTGAAAAGCGCGTGGCGTGGCTGGTCAACACCATTGCCATGAACGAAGTCCACGTCGCCCGCTATTACTACGAGCGCGGCGCCTACGTGGCCGCCGCCAACCGCGCGCAGACCGTCATCACCGACTTCGAGGGCGCCCCCGCCACCGAAGAGGCGCTCTACCTGATGGTTCAGTCGTACGACAAACTGAACATGACCGACCTGAAGAACGACGCCCAGCGCGTCTACGACAAGAACTTTCCGAACAGCGCGTTCCGGACCCAGGGCCTGAAGGCCGACAAGAGCTGGTGGAATCCCTTCAACTGATTCCGCCCGCATGGGAAACAAAAAGCCCTTCAGATTTCTGAAGGGCTTTTTTTCGTCTGCTGGGCGCGCGATGTGCCGTGTTAAGCGTCGTCCGGTCCGCGCTTGCGCCGGTAGAAGGCCAGCACCTCTTCCAGCTCGCGCGTGCGCGCAAACGGCGGCAGGCCGCGCCAAAGACGCTTGCCGTACGGTTTTTCCACGAGCCGCGCGTCGCCCACCATCAGCACGCCCCAATCGGATTCGGTGCGGATCAGCCGGCCGGCGCCCTGCTTGAGCGAGATGGCGGCTTCCGGCAGCTGGTACTCCGCAAATGGATTGCCGCCTTGCGCACGGCAGGCACGCAGGCGGGCCTCGATGACCGGATCGTCGGGCGGCGCGAAGGGCAGCTTGTCGATCGCCACCAGCGTCAGCACATCGCCCGGCAGGTCGATGCCTTCCCAGAAGCTGGCGCTGCCCACCAGCACCGGATGCTTGAGCTTGCAGAAGCGATCGAGCAGATCGCGGCGAGTGCCCTCGCCCTGCTTGAGCAGCGGCCAGTCATGTCCCGCGTCGTCAAAGGCATCGGCCAGCAGATTGGCGACCTTGTCCACGGCGCGCAGCGTCGTACAGAGCACCAGGGTGCCGCCGGGGCTGGCCTCCAGTAGCGGCAGCAATGTCTGAACGAAGCGATCCAGGAACTGCGGCGATTGGGGCTCTGGCATGCCGCGCGGCACGAACAGCAGCGCCTGTTCGGGGTAGTCGAATGGAGACTCCCATTTGCCGGTGCGCGCGGTATCCAGGCCCAGCTGGCTGGTGAAGTGCGTGAATTCGCCGTTTATCGACAGCGTCGCCGAGGTCATGATCCAGGCCTGGCCGGGCTTGCGGAACTTGGAGAACGCCTGCGCCACGGACAGCGGCGCCGAATGCAGCCGCACGTGATGCAGGCCGTGCTCGACCCAGCGCACGGCCGGCCCCGTCCATTGTTCGGCCAGCGCGGCGCCTTCGAGCAACGCCGCGGGCGTGGACGGACCGTCGCCCAACGGGCTTTGCACGGGGGCCTGATCGTCGCGGCCCCAGCCCTCGTCGTCGTGCGCGCCGCTGCTGCGGCCGGGCGTTGCCCAGCGCTTGAGCTTGACCGAAATCTCCGCGCCCATGCGCGCGGCCGCGAGCAGGTCGGGATGTTTTTCGGCGACCGCGCCTAGCGCCTTGGTGGCGCTGTCCACGGATTCACGCAGCGACAAGAGCGCTTCGTCGAATTCTTCGGGGTTGGGGATGGCCTCGAACGTGGCCTTGCGGCCCGGCATCTTGTCCAGCGGTGCACAGACCAGCCGCAATTCGCGCGCGGCGGTTTCCAGGTGACGGCTGACGTCGCTCCATTTGGCGGCTTCGCGCGCATAGGCGAGCCCCGCGACTTCCAGCGCGCGGCCAAAGTCCATCAGTTGGTGCGTGGACACGCTGTTGCCCAGAAAGCGCGTGGCGGTGTCGGGCAGTTGATGGGCTTCGTCGAAGATGACCGTGTCGGCTTCAGGCAGCAGGTCGGTGACGCCTTCTTCGCGCAGCATCAGGTCTGCCATGAAGAGCGCGTGATTGACGACGACGACGTCGGCTTCCTGGGCCTGACGGCGTGCCTTGACGACGAAGCAGTCGCGGATGCGCGGGCATTCCTGGCCCAGGCAGTTTTCGCGCGTGGACGTGACGCGTTGCCAGATGTCGGCGTCTTCCGGCACCTGCGCCAGGTCGCCGCGGTCGCCCGTTTTGGAGATGCCCGCGAACACCTGGATCTGGCGCAGCTGCTGGATTTCGGAGCGGGACTTCAGGGCGCGCTCGTCGCCCTGCAGGCGTTCGAGATGGTAGTGGCACACGTAGTTGCCGCGGCCCTTGAGCAGCGCGGCCGTGACAGGCGCGGCCAGGGCGGCGCGCACGCGCGGCAGATCGCGGGCGAAAAGCTGATCCTGCAGGGTGCGCGTGCCGGTGGAAATGAGCACCTTGCCGCCCTGGATGAAGGCGGGTACAAGATAGGCCCAGGTCTTGCCGATGCCGGTGCCGGCTTCGGCCACCAGCGTGGCGCGGTCCTGGATGGCCTGGCCGATGGCCTGCGACAGTTCCACTTGCGATGGACGCGGCTTGTAGCCGGGCAAGGCCGTGGCCAGCGGCCCGTCCTCGTCAAAGAATTCGGATATGTCCAGGTCCAGCATTACAGCAGCCTAATGTAGGGCCCCAAATGATACCCGCTGACGCGCCGTTTTCCTGCTTGCGGCCTGCCGCAACGCCCCTGGCAGAGGGACGGATCAGTCCCTTGCGCCACGTTCCGTAATAACGGCTTATGGCACAATCCGCCCCTCGTTTTCCCTTTTTGCCGTCGTATAGAGATGTCTGAAACTTCCACTATCACGAACGTCGCCACCGGCGTCGACAACGCCCGCATCGTCGCCCAGCTCGCCACCGCGCTGGGCGCCCGCGC
>NZ_JCBANC010000064.1:0-37825 GCF_059760815.1 Achromobacter sp. 1012554356
TGACACCCTGGTGAGATTCGCTTCATGCCTAGTGCGTCTCCCAAGGGTGTCAGACACCGGCAGCGGCAGACGCTCTCCAAGGGTGTCAGACACCGGCAGCGGCAGACGCTCTCGCCAGGTTCAGGCACAGACGGCTTTAACCGTCCATTGGACTCCAGTGCCCGATGGGCGGCGGCAATTCGGCCGCGCGGGCGGCTTCCGGTGACTTACGCGGTGTCTTACGTCGTGGCGATGACGCGTCGCGTGTGGCTGCTTCGGCTCCAGGTGTCTGACACCCTGGTGAGATTCGCTTCATGCCTAGTGCGTCTCCCAAGGGTGTCAGACACCGGCAGCGGCAGACGCTCTCCAAGGGTGTCAGACACCGGCAGCGGCCGACGCTCTCGCCAGGTTCAGGCACAGACGGCATTAACCGTCCATTGAACTCCAGTGCCCGATGGGCGGCAGCAATTCGGCCGCGCGGGCGGCTTCCGGTGACTTACGCGGTGTCTTACGTCGTGGCGATGACGCTTCGCGTGTGGCTGCTTCTGCTCCAGGTGTCTGACACCCTGGTGAGATTCGCTTCATGCCTAGTGCGTCTCCCAAGGGTGTCAGACACCGCCGGCAAGCCAATAACCGACGCCTTACTTCGTCACGCCAGCCGACCAGCCCTTCGACAACTCCACCGCCTGCCGCCACCGCTTCATCCGCGCATCCCGCACGGATTGGGGCCAGGAGGGCGTGAAGGTGCGTTCGGCCTGCCACTTCGATGCAAATTCTTCCTGACCCGACCAGAAGCCCACGGCCAAGCCAGCGAGGCCCGCTGCGCCCAGAGCAGTGGATTCGGGGACCCGCGGACGTACAACCGGAACGCCCAGAATGTCAGCCTGCATCTGCATCAGCAAATCGTTGCGGGCAGCGCCGCCATCGACGCGCAATTCCGTCAAAGCGATGCCGCTGTCCGCGTTCATGCACGTCAGCAGTTCGGCGCTTTGCAGGGCGATGGATTCCAGCGTGGCACGTGCGATGTGGGCGCGTGTGGTGCCGCGAGTCAGGCCAACAAGGGTGCCGCGCGCGTAGGGATCCCAGTGGGGGGCGCCCAGGCCGGCGAAGGCCGGGACCATGAACACGTCGTCGGTGTCCGAGACGCTGGCGGCCAGGGATTCGATTTCTTCTGAACGCTGGATGATGCCCAATCCGTCGCGCAGCCACTGGACCGCAGCGCCCGCCACGAAGACGCCGCCCTCCAGCATGTAGGTCGGCTTCCATTTGTCCTGGCCGGGTTGGGGCAGGCCCCAGCCGACGGTGGACAGCAGGTTGTTGCGCGATTCAACGGGCTTGTCGCCCACGTTCATCAGCATGAAGCAGCCGGTGCCGTAGGTGTTCTTGGCCATGCCGGGCGTGAAGCAGGCCTGGCCGAAGGTGGCGGCCTGCTGGTCGCCCGCCACGCCCGCGATGGGCACGGAGCCGCCCAGCCATTCGGGGAGAGCGTCGCCAACGATGGCGCTGCTGGGCGCGATCTGCGGCAGGACGCTGCGCGGGATGTTGAGCAGCGCCAGGATGTCGTCGTTCCAGTCCTGCGTGTGCAGGTCGAACAGCATCGTGCGCGAAGCGTTGCTGGGGTCGGTGCTGTGGACAGCGCCGCCGGTCAGTTGCCAGATCAGCCACGTGTCGACGGTGCCGAAGGCCAGTTCGCCGCATTCGGCCAGGCGGCGCGCGCCGGGCACGTGGTCCAGCAGCCAGGCCAGCTTGGTGCCGGAAAAGTAGGCGTCGACGACGAGACCCGTGCGCGCCTGCAGGAAGTCGCCGTGGCCGTCCTGGCGGAGCTGGTCGCACATCGGGGCGGTGCGGCGGTCCTGCCAGACGATGGCGCGGGCCAGTGGACGGCCGGTCGAGCGTTCCCAGATGAGCGTGGTCTCGCGCTGGTTGGTGATGCCGATGGCGGCGATGTCGGCGGCTGCCGCGCCGGCGTTGCGCAGGGCTTCGCGGGCGACGTCGAGCTGGCTGTGCCAGATCTCGTTGGCATCGTGCTCGACCCAACCCGGACGCGGATAGTGCTGGCGGAATTCACGTTGGCCCACGCCGCGGACCACGCCGTCGCGGTCGAACACGATGGCTCGGGAGCTGGTCGTGCCCTGGTCCAGGGCTAGGACAAATTCATTCGTCGTCACTGTTTTTCGCGCCGTTCAGGTGAGCCCCGGCCAGCGGGTCGAGGCGTCTAAAGGAGAAAGTCGATGCCATGCACAGCAGGCCGATGACGATGAAGCCCGCAACCACGTCGCTGACGGCCAAGGTTTCGGCGCCGCGCAACGACATGCTGATGTTCAGCGTGACCGCGGCCACCCCGACGCCCAGCGTGATGCCCAGTTGCTGGGCCATGGCCGAAAAGCTGCTGGCGCGGCTCATCTTGGCGGGCGGGATGTCGGCATAGGTTAGCGTATTTACCCCCGTGAACTGCAACGACCGGAAGAAGCCGCCCACCAGCAGGATGGCGATCATCAGCCAGACGGGCGTGGCCGGGTTGAAGGCGCCGCAGACGATGATGAAACCGCCCGTCAGCACCGCGTTCAGGGTCAGCACGCGCCGAAAGCCGAAACGCTGGACGATGGGCGTGGCGACGAATTTCATCAGCAGCGCGCCGGCGGCGCTGGCGAAGGTGATGAGACCGGCCGAGAACGGCGAAAGCCCAAAGCCCACCTGCAGCAGCATGGCCAGGAGGAACGGCGTGGCGCCGACCGCGAAGCGGCACAAGTTGCCTCCCAGCGTGGAGATGGCGAAGGTGGGAATCCGCATCAGGGACAGGTCGATGATGGGATGTTCGGTGCGCCGCGCGTGCACCCCGTACAGCAGTCCGCACACGATGCCCACGGCGATGAGGCCGAGCAGCATGGGCAGCGGCATCACGTCGCGGCCGATGGCCTCGAAGCCGGTGACCAGCGTGGCCAGGCAGCCGGCGCTAAGCAGAAAGCCGACCCAGTCGAGGCGCGGCGTGCCGGTCTCGCGGATTTCCGTGACATACCGCAGCACCAGAAAAATGCCCAGGAACCCGATCGGGATGTTGATCAGGAAGATCCAGTGCCACGACATGTACGTGACCATGAAACCGCCCAGCGGCGGTCCGATCACCGGGCCAAGCAGCGCCGGGATCGACAGGAAGGACATGGCTTTCAGCAGATCCTGCTTGGGGACGGTGCGCAACAGGATGATCCGCCCCACGGGCACCATCATGGCGCCCGCCATGCCCTGGACGATCCGGGCCAGAACGAGCTGCGGCAGGTCCTGCGAAATGGCGCAGGCGACGGAGCTGAGGGTGAACAGGCCGATTGCGGTGATGAATACGCGCCGGGCGCCGTAGCGGTCGGCCGCCCAGCCGCTGATCGGCACGAAAACGGCGACTGCCAACAGGTACGAGGTGATGGCCACGTTGAGCCGCACCGGGGTGGATCCCAGGGCCCGGGCCATGGCGGGCAGGGCGGTCGCCACGACCGTGGCGTCCAGCATCTGCATGAACAGCGCGCACCCGACGATGAAGGGAATCATGCGCGCCGCGCGCACAGCATCCGGGGTTGAGGGGGGAGCGGGATTGGCTGCGGCGGCGGATTCTGCGGGCATGTCGGACGGCTGCGGTGGAAGCCTGACGATTGTAACGCCGGGGATTCGGCCGCCGTGAAGTAAACTCGAGACATCTGCAACCTAATAAAATTGGCGTCATGGCGACCAACTACGAATCCGAGATCACCCAGTTCCTCAAGGACTTCAAGAAATCCCACCCTGGCACCGAAGAGCGCCAGCGCGAGGGACGCGCCCGCCTCTGGGACAAACCGCAGGATCAAGAGCTGCTCGAAGGCTTCCGCGCGGCACGCGTGGCGCAAAGGCCGTACGTGTATCAGGCCGACTGATACCTTTGCGGCAAACATGGTCCAGAACCCCTCGGTGCCAGGCGATGCCCTGGCCAAGCTAGTGGCACCGTCCGTCGACAGCACGCCCGACACCATCGATAGCGTGGCGTTTGCGCGTCTGTATGGCGAACCGCTGTTCCAGATGCCGACGGACCTGTACATCCCGCCCGATGCGCTGGAAGTCTTTCTCGAAGCTTTCGAAGGGCCGCTGGACCTGCTGCTTTACCTGATCCGCAAGCAGAACTTCAACGTTCTGGACATTCCCATGGCGGATGTCACGCGGCAGTACCTGTCGTATGTGGATCAGATCCGCATCACCAACCTCGAACTGGCCGCCGAATACCTCCTGATGGCGGCCATGCTCATCGAGATCAAGTCGCGCATGCTGCTGCCGGTCAAGAAGACCGACACCGGCGAAGAGCCCGAAGATCCCCGCGCCGAACTGGTCCGCCGCCTGCTCGAATACGAGCAGATGAAGCTGGCCGCCCAGAAACTGGACAAGATGCCGCAGCTGGGCCGCGACTTCGTCAGCAGCCAGGCTGTGGCCGACCTCAGCGTCGAGCGCGCGCTGCCCGACGTCAGCGTGGACGACCTGCGCGCGGCCTGGGCCGACATCATGAAGCGGGCCAAGCTGAACCAGCACCACCACATCACGCGCGAGCAACTGTCTGTGCGCGATCACATGACGCACATCCTGCGCCGGTTGAACGACGTGCGTTTCATGGAATTCGGCGACCTCTTCATGGAGCGCGTCCGCGAGGGCGCGCCCGCCGCGGTCGTCGTCGTGCATTTCATTGCCATGCTCGAACTGGCGCGCGAATCGCTGTTGGAGATCACGCAGGCGGAGCCGTATGCGCCCATCTACGTGCGCCTGGCCTACACCAGCGTGGCGGCCGTCGCGGCCTGATCCTGACCGGGCTCGCGCCCACTCCGGAGATTCCCTTGAAAGTCGTACACACCATCCAGGAATTGCGCGATCACCTGCGCGGACAGAACCGCGTGTCGTTCGTGCCCACCATGGGCAACCTGCATGAAGGCCATCTGTCGCTGATGAAGCTGGCGCGCCAGCATGGCGATCCCGTGGTGGCCAGCATCTTCGTGAACCGCCTGCAGTTCGGCCCGAACGAGGATTTCGACCAGTATCCGCGCACCCTGGCCGCCGACATCGAAAAGCTCGAAGCGGCGCGCGACGTCTATGTGCTGTTCGCGCCCAACGAGCGCGAGATGTACCCCGAGCCGCAGAATTTCCGCATCCAGCCGCCCGATGATCTGGGCGACATCCTGGAAGGCGAATTCCGTCCCGGCTTTTTCGCCGGCGTCAGCACCGTCGTGCTGAAGCTGTTCTCCTGCGTGCAGCCGCGCGTGGCGGTGTTCGGCAAGAAGGACTACCAGCAGCTCATGGTGGTGCGCAACATGTGCCGCCAGTTCCAGTTGCCCGTCGAGGTGCTGGCGCACGAAACCGTGCGCGCGGCCGACGGACTGGCGCTGTCCTCGCGAAATCGCTACCTGACTGACGCCGAGCGCGCCGAGGCGCCGGCGCTGTACGCCGAGCTGCAGGAGATCGGCCGCCGCCTGGCCCAGGGCGAACGCGATGCCGCCGCGCTGGAAAACGAGGCAGTCCAGCGGCTGACGCAGCGCGGCTGGCAGGTCGACTACGTGGCCTTGCGCCGCCAGCGCGATCTGAACCGCCCCGAGGCCGCCGACTTGCAGGCGGGCGAACCTGTCGTGGTGCTGGCCGCCGCCAAGCTGGGCGCCACGCGCCTGATCGACAACCTGGAATTGGTCTATACGGCCTGAAGCGGGGCGGGGATGGGCGGTCGATACGGGGCGCTTGATGCGAGGCGTTTTCATCAGCCCCTATCAGAATTGCTAGCTTACGGCGGCCCGGCCGGCGGGGCAGACTGTTTGCAATCCTATATTGCAAACGAGCTTCCATGCCCTTTCCTCACCCCGAACTCGACGCCGCCCTTTCATCCCTGACCGCCCGCGAACGCCAGATCGTCGAATACGTGGCGGCAGGGCGCGCCAACAAGGTCATCGCCATCGACCTGGGCATTTCCCTGCGCACCGTGGAGGCCCACCGCGCCCGCATCTTCGCCAAGCTCGGCGCGCGCAATGCCATGCAGCTCGCCTGCCGGCTGTGCGCCCATGGGCAGTCCGGCGCATCGCCCGTCCCCGGGGCAAGCTGGCCGTCCCGCAACATGCCGCCTCCCGTCCGGCCCGGCCCACAGCCGCAGGTATTGCACGAGCCCGCCAGTGAGTACGGCGATTGCCCGGCAAAGCCCGAGGTTCCTCCTTGATGGCGATCCGACGGCCGGCCAAAGAATTCGGGCCTGACGAACAAGGTGTTCGTCAGGCCCGGGAAGGGTGCGGCGGCGTTGCGTGCAGCGGCGTTGTTTCCGGCAGCGATCAAACGCCGCAGGCGGACACCCGAACGATCAGGGGCACTTGGGCGCCGCGGCGCTGGCCAGTTCGTCGATCGGGTCCAGATCCGGCTGGCGGGTCAGGTTGTAGTTCAGGTTGGGCGTCTGGCCGCCAATGGAGCGCACGCGCAGCACGTTGTTGGCCGCGACCAGGAATTCCACGCGGACATTGCCTTGGCCGTCCATCAGGATGACGCGCGGCGGGCGTTCGTCGGTGGCGTCCCAGCAGCCTTGCTCGGAAACCGGCGGACCCTTCTTGGGATCGTTGTCCAGGTAGGCGGTGCGGCCGCGCCAACGGCCATTGGGCGCCAGCGTCAGCGTCACGCGCTGGGCGGTGCACTGCATGGCAGGCGAAAAACACGGCAGCGTGCCCATGTAGGTTTGCGGCTGCGGCACCAGGCTGTGGGTGATGCCGTTGGCCGCCGGGGCGGGTGCCGCGGGGGCGGGCGCCGAGCTGCCCGAGCCACCTTCGGCGCCTTCCGGCACGGCTTGGCCGTCTTCGGTGGTCTGGCCGGCGGCAACGGCCTGCTGGTTTTGGTTCTGTTGGCGGCGTGCGTCGGGCTTGAGCTCGATCTGCACTTGCGACGGGGCGCGGATGACAGTGCGGTAGCCGGCGCCCGAACCTTGGTACTGCGCGTCGGTCACGGTGCTTTCGGGCGGCAGGTCGTAATAGCCTTCGGCTTTCTGCTTGGCGCATCCGGTTGCGGCGATCACGGTGCCCGCTAGCAGCAGCCCCATGACGCTGAGTTTGCGGGAGCGGGAAACGTTGTCTACGCGCGCGGCCATGGCAGCTTATCCGTGAATTGAGTCTGTCTCCGATTTTACGCACTTATGCGAAGATTCGATACGTTCCCCTTAGCCGTTCCCGGGCATCCGGGCACTTTATGCACAAATTACGACAGCGCCGCGTGCGGCGCTTCATTCCTTGCGCCATCGCCCGCCAGTCGGATGGGCTGGCGCGCCCGGGCCATGAGGGGCGGTGACGCCGATGTGGCAAGTCTTTGATCTACCCCTGGGCGTCTTCGTAGGCGTGGCGGCGCTGGCCGGGCTGTTCGCCGGCAACTGGTTGACGGTGCTGACGCATCGGCTGCCGCGCATGATGGAGCGCGAATGGCAGGCGCAGTGCCTGGACGCCGCCGGCAAGCCGCGGCCCGCGGGCCACTATGGCCTGCTGGCGCCGGCCTCGCACTGTCCCGCCTGCGAGGCGCCCATCGAAAGAATGGCTCGGATTCCCGTGCTCGGCTGGTTGCTGCTGCGCGGCCGGTGCGCGGCCTGCCACGCGCCCATCGGCTGGCGCTATCCCGTCATCGAACTCCTGACCTGCGCGCTGTTCGCGGCCTGCGCGCTGCGCTTTGGCGCGACGCCGATCGCGGTGGCGGCCATGGGCCTGTCGGCCATGCTGGTGGCGCTGGCATGGATCGACTTCGAAACGACGCTGCTGCCCGACGTCCTGACCCAGCCCCTGGTGTGGGCGGGCCTGCTCGTGAACCTGTTCGACGCGTTCATCAGTGTGCAGACGGCTGTGGTTGGCGCGGTGGCCGGTTATCTGTTCCTGTGGGTTATCTTTCATGTGTTCCGCCTGTTGACCGGGCGCGAAGGCATGGGGCAGGGCGACTTCAAGCTGCTGGCCGCGCTAGGTGCGTGGTTCGGCGTCGAGGCCTTGCCGATGCTGCTGCTCAGCGCGTCGCTGGTGGGTGTGCTGATCGGCGGGGCGCTGACGCTCATGGGCCGCGCCAGCCGCGGCCAGCCCTTGCCCTTCGGCCCGTATCTGGCGCTGGCCGGGCTGGTCATGCTGCTGCTGGGCGGCGAGCAAGGCCTGTTGCCGTTCATGAATTAGGCGCCGCACCCCGCAACGCCTATCAAGCAAGACACAAAGGAAAGGCAGCATGTTCAACATTGGTCTGACGGGCGGCATCGGCTCGGGCAAGTCCCGCGTGGCGGACATGCTGGCGGAGTGGGGCGCGGCGTTGGTCGACACCGACGAGATCGCGCGCTCTCTCACCGCCGCCGGCGGCGCCGCGATGCCCGCGATCGAACGCGAATTCGGACCGCAGGCCTTGACGCCGGACGGCGCCCTGGACCGCGCGTGGATGCGCACGCAGGCATTCGCCGATCCGCAGGTGCGGCGGCGGCTGGAAGCGGTGCTGCATCCAGCCATCGGCCGCGAAACGGAACGCCAGGCCGCGGCCGCGCGCGGATCGTATCTGGTCTTTGTGGTGCCGCTATTGGTTGAGTCCCTGGACCGTTGGCGAGACCGCGTGGATCGTATCTGCGTGGTCGATTGCGATCCCGAAACGCAGGTGGCTCGCGTGCAGCAGCGCAGCGGGCTGACGGAGCAGGACATCAGGCGTATCATGGCGGCACAGGCTGCGCGGGCACGCCGGTTGGAGGTCGCGGACGACGTCATACTCAACGACGCAACGACAACGCCGGAACAGTTGCGCGCGCGGGCGTTGACCTTGCATGACCGCTGGCTGGCGCTGGCGACCACCACGGGCCGGTAAGCCAGCGGCTGCCGGCACCCCTGAAAATTCTTGGCCCGCCGGCCAACCACTTGATAGGGCCTGTAAAAAAGCGTGATTGTTTACGAATATCCCTTCAACGAGCGCATCCGTGCTTATCTGCGGCTGGAATACCTGTTCGACAGGCTCTTCTTCTTTGTTCGCGAAGGGGACTCACGCCAGCATCAGGTTGCCGTTACCTCCCTATTCGATCTGCTCGACGCGTGCGAACGCACCGACGTGAAAGGCGCGGTCCTGCAAGACCTCGAACGCCAGCGCCTTGCGCTGGTGGGGCTGCGCGATCATCCGGGCGTTGCGCAGGATGCGCTGGAAGGCATGCTGCGCGAAATGGAAAAGGTGGCCAGCGCGCTGGCACCCCTGGGCAAGACCGGCCAGTCGCTGCGCGAAAACGAATGGCTGACCAGCCTGCGCGGCCGCCTGTCGGTGCCCGGCAGCGCCACGCAGGTCGACATGCCTTCGTACTATGCCTGGCAGAACAAGCCCGAAGCCGCGCGCTGCGCGGACCTGCAGGCCTGGGTTACGCCTTTCATTCCCCTCTACGACGGCCTGACCCTGGCGCTGCGCCTGTTGCGCGAGTCCGGGCGCAAGACCGACATCGTGGCCGAGCAGGGCGCCTATCAGCAGATGCTGGGCGGCAAGCAGTTCCAGCTTTTGCGCGTCTGGGTGGACCCCACTCATGGTGTCTTTCCCGAGATCAGCGCCAATAAGTACATGATCTGGATACGTTTTTCCACCCAGGACGGGGAATTCAAGCCCCAGCAGGTGGCCCGCGACGTGTCATTCCAGATGACCCTGTGCAGCGCTTAGGCTGAAGTTACGCAGGGTTTCGCTGCCCGGATTCCTGTTGCGGGTCGTTTCAGCATGACGGTCATCAGGGCCGAAACCGGGACGGTCTAGTAGACAATACGGCTTTCCTTCCGAGTGTGCCGGAACCGTCTCCATGTCCGATAGCCGTCCTGTATCCCCAACCTCCCGCTGGAGCCGTCGCCGTATGGTCGGCTTGGGTCTGCTGCTCCTCGTCGTGGCGGCGATCGCGTGGTTGGTGCTCCGGCCCTCGGCCAAACAGGGCGGTCCGGGGGGACGGGCCGGCGGCCGGCCTCCCATGGCAGCCATGGCCAACCTGCCCGTGCCGGTGCGGATTGCCACCGCCGCCCAGCAGGACATCGACATCTTCCTGCGCTCGCTCGGCACCGTCACCGCCTACAACACCGTCACCGTCCGAAGCCGCGTCAGCGGCGAACTGGTCGACGTCGCCTTCCAGGAAGGCCAGCAGGTCAAGGCCGGCGACCTGCTCGCGCAGGTGGATCCGCGCGCATTCCAGGTGGCCCTGGACCAGGCGCGCGGCACGCAGATGCAGAACCTTGCCCAGCTTGAAAACGCCCGCCGCGACCTGCAACGCTACCAGGCCCTCTTCAAGCAGGATTCCATTGCCCGTCAGCAGGTCGACACGCAGGCCGCGCTGGTGCGCCAGTATGAAGGCACGGTCAAGAGCGACCAGGCCAATGTCGACAATGCCAAGCTGCAGCTCGACTACGCGCGCATCACCGCGCCGATCAGCGGCCGCCTGGGTCTGCGCCAGGTCGACCGCGGCAATCTGGTGTCCAGCTCGGACACCAACGGTCTTGTCGTCATCACCCAGACCCAGCCGATTTCCGTCGTCTTCACCCTGCCCGAAACGCAACTGCCCGAAGTGCGCGCCGAACTTGCCGCTGGCAAGACGCTGGCGGTCGACGCCTATGACCGCGCCGATACCCGCCGCATTGCAACCGGCAAGCTCGAGACGCTGGACAACCAGATCGACGTCGCCACCGGCACGCTCAAGCTCAAGGCCCGGTTCGACAACGCCGACGATGCCCTTTTCCCCAACCAGTTCGTCAACGTGCGTCTGCACGTGCTGACCCGCAAGGACGTGACCGCCATTCCGACGGCTGCGGTCCAGCAGGGCTCGGCCGGCGCGTTCGTCTTCCTGGTGCAGGACGACAACACGATCGCGGTGCGCCAGGTGAAGCTGGGCGCCATCAACAGCGGCATGGTCGCCGTCAACGAGGGCTTGAAGCCGGGCGACCGCGTCGTCACCGAAGGCACCGACCGCCTGCGCGCCGGCGCCAAGGTCGAAATCCTGGGCGGCGCCGAAGTCATTCCCGCCACCCGCGACAAGACGCTCGGCGCGGGGGCGCCGGCCGGCACCACGCCCGCGTCCAAGTAAGCCGAGAACGCCGTGAGCCCGTCGCGCCTCTTCATTCTGCGCCCCGTGGCCACCACCCTGTCGATGGTGGCCATCCTGATCGCGGGCCTCATCGCCTACCGTTTCCTGCCGGTTTCCGCGCTGCCCGAGGTCGACTACCCGACCATCCAGGTCGTGACGCTGTACCCCGGGGCCAGCCCCGACGTCATGACGTCGCTGGTCACATCGCCCTTGGAGCGGCAGTTCGGCCAGATGCCCGGCCTGAACCAGATGTCGTCCACCAGTTCGGGCGGCGCCTCGGTCATTACCCTGCAATTCAACCTGACGTTGCCGCTGGACGTGGCCGAGCAGCAAGTGCAGGCGGCCATCAACGCCGCCTCGAACCTGCTGCCGTCCGACCTGCCGGTGCCGCCCACGTATAACAAGGTCAACCCGGCCGACGCGGCGGTGCTGACGCTGGCGATCACGTCGCCCACCATGCCGCTGCCGCAGGTGCGCGACCTGGTCGATACGCGCGTGGCGCAGCGGCTGTCGCAGATTCCGGGCGTGGGCCTGGTCAGCGTGGCGGGCGGGCAGCGGCCAGCGGTGCGTGTCCAGGTGAATCCGCAGGCGCTCGCGGCCAACGGCCTGTCGCTGTCGGACCTGCGCACCGCCATTGTCGGCGCCAACGTCAACCAGCCCAAGGGCAACCTCGACGGCCCGCAGCGTTCCACCACCATCAACGCCAACGACCAGCTCAAGTCGCCCACCGACTACAACAGCCTGATCATCGCGTACAAGAACGGCGCGCCGCTGCGGCTGGCCGACGTCGCGCGCGCGGTCGAAGGCGCCGAAGACACCCGCCAGGCCGCGTGGGCCGGCGACAAGCCCGCCATCCTGCTGAACATTCAGCGCCAGCCCGGCGCCAACGTGATCGACGTGGTCGACCGCATCCAGGCGCTAATGCCGCAATTGCGCGCGGCGCTGCCCGCCACACTGGACGTGGCGGTGGTGTCGGATCGCACCCAGACCATCCGCGATTCCGTCGCCGACGTGCAGTTTGAAATGCTGCTGGCCGTCGGGCTGGTGGTCATGGTCACGTTCATTTTCCTGCGCAGCATGACGGCCACGCTGATTCCCAGCGTCGTCGTGCCGCTGTCGCTGGTGGGCACGTTCGGGATCATGTATCTGTCCGGGTTCTCGATCAACAACCTGACGCTGATGGCGCTGACCATCGCCACGGGCTTCGTCGTGGACGACGCCATCGTCATGATCGAAAACATCGCCCGTCACATCGAAGAAGGCGAGAAGCCGATGCAGGCCGCGCTGAAAGGCGCGTCGCAGATCGGCTTCACGCTGATCTCGCTGACCCTGTCGCTGATTGCCGTGCTGATCCCGCTGCTGTTCATGACGGAAGTCGTGGGCCGGCTGTTCCGCGAGTTCGCGATCACGCTGGCGGTGGCCATTCTGATCTCGCTGGTGGTGTCACTGACGCTGACCCCGATGATGTGCGCGCGCCTGCTGCGCGCCGAATCCGAGACCAAGCACGGACGCTTTCATCAGGCCACGGGCGCCTTCATCGACCGCATCATCGCGGGCTACGACCGCATGCTGCAGGTTGTGCTGCGCCATCAGACGCTGACGCTGATCGTGGCGGTAGCCACCTTTGCGCTGACCGTGCTGCTGTACCTGGTGGTGCCCAAGGGCTTCTTTCCGCAGCAGGATACCGGCCTCATCCAGGCCATCACGCAGGCGCCGCAGTCCATCTCGTTTACCGCCATGTCCGAGCGCCAGCAGGCGGCGGCCCGGCTGGTGCTGGAAGATCCCGACGTGCAGGCCGTGTCGTCCTTCATCGGCGTGGACGGCAGCAACGCCACGCTCAGCGCCGGCCGCATGCAGATTTCGCTCAAGCCGCAGGCCGAACGAAACGGCGACCTGCGCACGGTGATGGCGCGCCTGCAAGAGAACCTGAACAAGCAGGACGGCCTGATTGTCTACATGCAGCCGGTGCAGGACCTGACCATCGAAGACCGCGTCAGCCGCACGCAGTACCAGATGACGCTGTCCAACCCCGACCTGAAGGTGCTGAGCGAATGGACGCCCAAGCTGGTCGACCGCCTGCGCGCCGTGCCGGGCCTGATGGACGTGGCCGACGACCTGCAGGACGATGGCCTGCAGACGTGGGTGGAAATCGACCGCGATGCGGCCTCGCGCCTGGGCATCACCGCCGCCGTCATTGACGAGACGCTGTACAACGCCTTCGGCCAGCGGCTGATCTCCACGATCTTCACGCAGTCCAACCAGTACCGCGTGGTGCTCGAAGTCCTGCCGCAGTTCCAGATGTCGCCCGCCGCGCTGGGACAGCTCCACGTGCCCACATCCACGGGCGCTCAGGTGCCGCTGTCTTCCGTTGCGCACATCAGCGAAGGCCGGACGGTGCTGGCCGTGAACCGGCTCGACCAGTTCCCCATGGTGACGGTGTCGTTCAATCTGGCGCCCGGCGCCTCGCTGTCCGACGCTGTCGAGAACATCAAGGCGGCCGAGGCCGAGATCGGCATGCCGTCCGGGGTCGAAACACGCTTCCAGGGCGCGGCGCTGGCGTTCCAGAATTCGCTGTCCAGCACGCTGTGGCTGATTCTGGCGGCCGTGGTCACGATGTACATCGTGCTGGGCGTGCTCTATGAAAGCTATATCCACCCGATCACCATCCTGTCCACGTTGCCGTCCGCGGGGGTGGGCGCGTTGCTGGCGCTGCTGATCAGCGGCACCGAACTGGACATGATCGGCATCATCGGGATCATCCTGCTGATCGGCATCGTCAAGAAGAACGCGATCATGATGATCGACTTCGCGCTGGATGCCGAACGCAAGCGGGGCCTGGCGCCGCGCGAGGCCATCCACGAGGCCGCGCTGCTGCGGTTCCGGCCCATCCTGATGACCACGCTGGCTGCACTGTTCGGCGCCCTGCCGCTGATGCTGTCCACCGGCACGGGCGCTGAACTGCGCCAGCCGCTGGGCCTGGTGATGGTGGGCGGCCTGCTGCTGTCGCAGGTGCTGACGCTGTTCACCACGCCGGTCATCTACCTGATGTTCGATCGCATGTCCCGCCGTTGGCGCGGCGCGGGTGCGCCGTCCGCCGGAGACGCGCGATGATCCTGTCGGCCCCCTTCATCGTCCGGCCGGTGGCGACCACGCTGCTGAGCCTGGCGGTCGTGATGGCCGGCATGCTTGCGTTCTTTCTGTTGCCCGTGGCGCCGCTGCCGCAGGTAGACATCCCCACCATCTCCGTGTCGGCCAGCCTGCCGGGCGCCAGTCCCGAGACCATGGCCTCCAGCGTCGCCACGCCGCTGGAGCGGTCGCTGGGCAGCATCGCGGGCGTCACCGAAATGACCTCGCGCAGCTCGCAGGGCTCCACCCGCATCACGCTGCAGTTCGACCTGTCGCGCGACATCAACGGCGCGGCGCGCGACGTGCAGGCCGCGATCAACGCGGCGCGTTCGCTCTTGCCGACTGGCCTGCGCAGCAATCCCACCTATAACAAGTCCAATCCGTCGGACGCGCCGATCATGACGCTGGCGCTGACGTCCGACACGCTCAGCCAGGGCCAGTTGTACGACCTGGCCTCCACCATCGTGGCGCAGAAGCTGTCGCAGGTGGACGGCGTGGGCGAGGTCACGGTGGGCGGCAGCTCGCTGCCCGCGGTGCGCGTCACCGTGCTGCCCGGCGCGCTGGCCAACCAGGGCGTGTCGCTGGACGAACTGCGCGCCACGCTGGCCAACGCCAATGCCAACCGGCCCAAGGGCGTACTGGAAAACGACCGCTACCACTGGCAGATCATGGTCAGCGACCAGCTCAGCCGGGCCGAGGAGTACCGGCCGCTGATCGTCGCCTGGCGCGACGGCCGGCCGGTGCGCGTCTCCGACGTGGCCAAGGTGGAGGACTCGGTCGAAGACCTGTACCAGACCGGCTTCTTCAACGACCGCAACGCCATCCTGATGGTCGTGCGGCGGCAGGCGGACGCCAACATCATCGAAGCCGTGGACGCCGTGCGTGCGCAGCTTCCGGTGCTGCAGGCGCTGATGCCCGCCGACGTCACCATGACGGTCGCGCAGGACCGCACGCCCAGCATCCGCGCGTCGCTGCACGAAGCCGAGCTGACGCTCATCATCGCCGTCGGGCTGGTGGTGCTGGTGGTGCTGCTGTTCCTGCGGCGCTGGCGCGCGGCCATCATTCCCAGCGTCGCGGTGCCGGTGTCGCTGATCGGCACGTTCTGCATCATGTATATGTGCGGCTACACGCTGAACACCATCTCGCTGATGGCGCTGATCGTTGCCACGGGTTTCGTGGTGGACGACGCGATCGTGGTGCTGGAAAACATCATGCGCCACGTCGAAAACGGCATGTCGCCGATGCGCGCCGCGCTGCGCGGCTCGCGAGAGGTCGGCTTCACGGTGCTGTCGATGAGCCTGTCGCTGGTGGCCGTGTTCATTCCCATCCTGCTGATGGGCGGGGTGGTCGGACGCCTGTTCCGTGAGTTCGCCGTCACCCTGTCTGCGTCCATCCTGGTGTCGCTGGTGGTGTCGCTGACGCTCACGCCCATGATGTGCGCGCGCCTGCTGCGGCCCGAACCCAAGGACCCCAAGCCGCCTGGCCGGCTGGCACGTTGGACCGAACGGGGCTTCCAGTCCATGCAAGACGGCTACCGCCGTTCGCTGAGCTGGGCGCTGGCGCACGGGCGCCTGATGATGCTGACGCTGGCGATCGCCGTGGGCCTGAACGTCTATCTGTACACCGTGGTGCCCAAGGGCTTTTTCCCGCAGCAGGACACGGGCCAGTTGCTGGGCTTTTTCCGCGTCGACCAGGGCACGTCGTTCCAGGCCACGTTGCCCAAGCTCGAAGCGCTGCGCAAGGTCGTGCTGGACGATCCGGCCGTGCAAAGCATGACCGGTTATGCGGGCGGGCGCGGCGGCAGCAACAGCAGCTTCATGCAGATCCAGCTCAAGCCGCTGGGCGAGCGCAAGGTTTCCGCCGACGTGGTCATCAACCGCCTGCGCGCCAAGCTGCAGAACATGCCCGGCGCGCGATTGTTCCTGGTGTCGCAGCAGGACATCCGCATCGGCGGCCGCCAAAGCCAGGGTTCGTACGACTACACCCTGATGTCCGGCGACCTGCAATTGCTGCGCACCTGGATGCCCAAGGTGCAGCAGGCGATGGCCAAGATTCCGGAGATCACCGACGTGGACGCCGACGTCGAGGACCGAGGCCGCGAGATCAACCTGGTCATCGACCGCGAAGCCGCGACGCGGCTGGGCATCAGCATGGCCACCATCTCCACGGTGCTGAACAACTCGTTCAGCCAGCGCCAGGTGTCGGTCATGTACGGGCCGCTCAATCAGTATCACGTGGTGCTGGGCGTGGACCCTAAGTTCGCGCAGGACATCGAATCGCTGCGTCAGGTCGAGGTCATCACGGCGGACGGCGCCCGCGTGCCGCTGTCGGCGTTCACCAAGCTTGAAAATGCCAACGCGCCGCTCAGCGTGAGTCACCAGGGCCTTTTCGTAGCCGACACCATCTCGTTCAGCCTCGCGCCCGGCGTGTCGTTGGGGCAGGCAACCACCGCAATCGACAATGCCGTCGCGCGCCTGGGCCTGCCGTCCGATCAGATCCAGGCCGGCTTTCAGGGCACTGCCGCCGCGTTGCAGCAGACGCTGGCGCAGCAACCCTGGCTGATCCTGGCCGCGCTGGTGACCATGTACATCGTGCTGGGCATTTTGTACGAAAGCTTCATCCACCCGCTCACGATTCTGTCCACGCTGCCGTCGGCGGGGCTGGGCGCGCTGCTTGCCCTGCTGCTGGTGCGCCATGATTTCACGCTGATCGCGCTGATCGGGGTATTTCTCTTGATCGGCATCGTCAAGAAGAACGCGATCATGATGGTGGATTTTGCGCTCGACGCCCAACGCCACCATGGCATGTCGCCGCGCGACGCCATCTTTCAGGCATGCCTCACGCGGTTCCGCCCCATCATGATGACGACGATGGCGGCCATCTTTGGCGCGCTGCCGCTGGTGCTGGCGACGGGCGCCGGCGTCGAGATGCGCCAGCCGCTTGGCATTACCATCGTGGGCGGCCTGGTCCTGAGCCAGATCCTTACGCTGTACACCACGCCCGTGGTCTATCTTTATCTGGACCGCTTCCGCCTGTGGGCCGCGCGCCGGCGCGCCTCGCGGGGCGGGAATTCCGCTTCCATAGAACACACATGATTCGTACCAAGCCGTTTTCCTCCGCCTCTCTTCCCCGCGCCGCGGCCTCGCTGGCGCTGTGTGCGCTGCTGGGCGCCTGCGCGGTCGGACCCGACTATCAGCGCCCCGCGCTGGACGTTGGCGCGGCCTACAAGGAAGGCCAGGTCGAGGTGCCC
Organism: Achromobacter sp. 1012554356; assembly: GCF_059760815.1. Classification (NCBI taxonomy): domain Bacteria; kingdom Pseudomonadati; phylum Pseudomonadota; class Betaproteobacteria; order Burkholderiales; family Alcaligenaceae; genus Achromobacter; species Achromobacter sp. 1012554356. The sequence goes on from NZ_JCBANC010000064.1 coordinate 17,403, forward strand.
GGCTGGAAGCCGGCCCAGCCGCGTGACGACGCCGACCGGGGCGCGTGGTGGAAGGTCTACGACGACGCCACGCTGGACGGCCTGCTGGTTCAGCTGAACACGTCGAACCAGACCATCGCGCAGGCCGAGGCGAATTATCGCCAGGCGCTGGGCCTGGTGCGCGGCGCGCGTTCGGGGTTCTATCCGACGGTGGGCGCGGGGGCGGGCATGAGCCGCGCGGGTAGCGGCGGGCAAAGCGGTTCGTCGACGGGTTCGGGCAGCAACGTGTCCAATCAGTATTCGCTGACCGGCAGCGTGAGCTGGGAGCTGGACGTCTGGGGCAGGGTGCGCCGCAGCGTCGAGTCGTCCGAAGCCAGCGCCGCCGCCAGTCTGGCCGACCTGGGCGCAACCCGCCTGAGCGCGCAGGCTGCGCTGGTGCAGACCTACCTGCAACTGCGCGTGCTGGACGAACAGAAGCGCCTGCTCGACGCCACCGTGGCCGCGTACGAAAAGTCGTTGAAGCTTACGCAGAACCGCTATGAAGTCGGCGTCGCGGGCCAGGCCGATGTGGCGGTCGCGCGCACGCAGCTTGAAAGCACGCGCGCGCAGTCCATCGACCTGGATTGGCAGCGAGGCCAATACGAGCACGCGATCGCGGTGCTGATGGGCCAGGCGCCTTCGCAGTTCAGCCTGCCGCCCGCAGTGTTCACATTGCGGCTGCCGCAGATTCCGGTGGGCCTGCCGTCCGAGTTGCTCGAGCGCCGTCCCGACGTCGCCGCCGCCGAACGCCGCGCCGCGGCCGCCAATGCGCAGATCGGTGTGGCCCAGGCTGCGTGGTTCCCCAGCCTGACGCTGTCGGCCGACGGCGGTTTCCGTAATGGTGAATTCGCCGAACTGCTGACGGCGCCTGCGCGCTTCTGGTCGCTGGGTCCGGCGCTGGCGCTGACGATCTTCGACGGCGGCGCGCGCGAGGCCCAGGTCGAGCAGGCGCGCGCTTCGTACGACTCGCAGGCGGCGGCCTATCGCCAGGCAGCGTTGACCGGTCTGCGCGAGGTCGAGGACTACCTGATCCAGCTTCGCGTGATGGAGCAGGAACAGATCGTGCAGCGTCGCGCGCTGGAATCGGCGCGCGAATCGCTGCGTCTTATCCAGAACCAGTATCAGGCGGGTTTGGTCGACTACCTGAGCGTGGCCGTGGTCGACGCCACCGCGCTCAGCAGCGAGCGCAATGCCTTGAGCCTCATGGGTAGCCGGCTGGTGGCCAGCGTTAATCTGATCGTCGCGCTGGGCGGCGGCTGGGAAGGGCTGCCGGTCGAGACGGCCAGCGCCGCGCCTGCAAGCCCAGCGCCCGCAAATGCAGCGCCTACAACCCCACCGCGTTCAGATCCGGCCGCTGGCGGTGCCATTCGGTGACCGCTTGGAAGGCAATGCCGATCCGGCCCAGCGCGCCTTCCGCGTTGGGTTTGCCCAGCAACTGCACGCCTAGCGGCAGGCCGTCGTTGGTAAAGCCCGCGGGCAGCGCCAGCCCGGCTGCGTTCATGTAGTTCCCGGGTCGGGTAAACGCCGCAAGCGGGGTGGCCGCTTCGTCCACATCGGCCAACTGACGCGCGCCGAACGGGGCGCAGGGCGTGAGGACGGCGTCGAACTCCTGCATCCAGTCCAGCCAGTCGCGGCGCGCTTGCGCATGGGCCTGCAGCGCCGAGATGTAATCGGCGGCCGAGATGCCCTTGCCCGACAACACGCGGGCGCGCACATACTGGCCGATGGGCTTGGCGGCGTCTTCGATGTAGCCTCGGTGCAAGGCATAGGCTTCGGCGGCGATGATCTGGCCGTTGCGGTGCATCATCTCGCGAAAGTCGAAGGGCAGCGGCGTCTCGGCCACGTCCGCGCCCAGCGCGGCCAGCACGCGGCGCGCGTCGTCCAGCGCGGACAGCGCGTCGGCCTCCACCGCGATGGGATGCTGCGCAATCGGCATCACCGCGATGCGCACGCCGCGCAGCGGCTGCGCGCCGCCGGCCGGCTCGCGGCAGTCGAAGGCCGGGATGCCGAACGTCAATGGGTCCTGGATGTCGTGGCCGGCCATCAGCCCAGTCAGCAGCATCGCGTCGCGCGCATCGCGCGTCAGCGGGCCCAAGGTGTCCAGCGTGGTCGACAGCGCCACCGCGCCGTGCAGGCTGATCAGGCCGCGCGTGGTTTTCAGGCCCGTAATGCCGTTCAGCGCCGCAGGAATCCGGATCGAACCGCCGGTGTCCGAGCCCAAGGCGGCCGGAGCCAGTCCAGCCGCGACGGCCACGCCGGAGCCGCTGGATGAGCCGCCGGGCACCCGCGCGCGCTCCAGATCCCAGGGGTTGCGCGGCGTGCCCATGACCGGGTTCGTGCCCCAGCCGCCGAAGGCGAATTCCACCATGTGGGTCTTGCCCAGCATCACCATGCCCGCGTCCAGCAGCCGCGTGACCGCCGTGGCGGTGACGCCGCTGCGGCGTTCGCGCCAGGCCTCGGACCCCGCCGTGGTGATCTGGCCCTGGATGTCGCACAGATCTTTGACCGCCACCGGCACGCCGTCCAGCGGGCTGAGCAGCCCGTAGCCCGCGCGCCGGCGGGCGTCGGCGGATTCGGCCAGCCGCAACGCGCCCGCGTTGTCCACGCTGACAAAGGCGCCCAGCGTGGGATTTGCCCGGTCGATGCGGTCCAGGAAGTGGCGCGTCAATTCCACCGAGCTGTAGCGGCCCTGCGCCAGGCCGTCCGCCAGATCGGCCAAGGTGGCAAATGCGATGTCAGACATGAGTTTCCTTGATGCCATGCCATGCGTCTGTCCGCCAGACGCATGCAACCCCGTCCGCGTGATGGCGGCCGGTCACGGCATGTAGGGTGCATCGGCGCGCGGGTTTGGTCTATGCGCGCTTTCCCGGCCGGATCAAAAACAAAACGGCCCATGCGAGGCATGGGCCGTTTTGTTCTGATCCGGGTGGCGAACCAAAGTCGCCAGGCGACCGGCCATGCATCAGAGCACGCCGCGGATCCCGGCGATGCCGTGCGCGCCGTGGCGCAACGCCTGCGAGACGGTCTGGGTGGACTGGCCGCCCAGCGCGAACACCGGAATACCCGCATCGCGATTGCCTTCGACAAAACCTTCCCAGCCCAGCGTTGGCGCGCCGGGATGGCTGGGCGTGTCCAGCACGGGCCCCAGCACGGCGAAGTCCGCGCCCAGTTCGCGGGCATGGACGACCTGGGCGTTGTCATGCGCGGACGCGCCGACCAGCGCGTTGCGCGGCAATTCAGGACGGGCGGTCAGTCGCAGGGCGTCTGCCGTGCGCAGGTGCACGCCGTCGGCTTCCTTCCACCAGGCAATGGGATGGATGCTGTTGACCAGCACGCGCGCACCGGCGGCGCGGCAGCGCTTGATGACCTGTTGCAGCACCTCGTGCAGCGAACTGGCGCCCACGCCATCGGGCCATTGCGGTTCACGGAACTGCACGAGCTTCACGCCGCGCGCCAGCGCGGCTTCCAGGCGGCCGAGGAACGGCGCGATGCCCGCGCGCGAGCCAATGGCGCTGATGCCGTAGGTGGTGGGCAGTTGCAGCCAGCGCAACGGGGGCAGGGTGGCGGGCAGCAGGTCGCCCACCGAGGCCGCATTGGCCGGATCCACCCATTCCAGACGCTGGTTTTCCAGGCTTTGCGGCTCGCCTTCCCAGCCCGTGACATGGCAGAACGCCAGGCGTACCGTGGTGTGCGGATAGGCATGCACGTACGTGACCCACGGGCGCGACTGCGTGACACGGATGCCGATCTCTTCCTGGAGTTCGCGGGCCAGCGCCTGCAGCACGGTCTCGCCGGGTTCGAGCTTGCCGCCGGGAAGCTCCCACCAGCCGGACCACGGCTTGCCTTCGGGCCGCTGGCCCAGCAGCAGCTTGCCGTCAGGGCGCAGGATCAAGCCGGCGGCGACGTCGACGATTTTTTCAGACATGGCGGGCCGCCCAGTCGCGCGCGAACTGATACGCCACGCGGCCCGAACGCGAGCCGCGTTCGATGGTCCATTGCAGCGCCTCGGTGCGCGACGGTTCAATGTGCGGTTCGGGGCAGCCCAGCTCGCGCAGCCAGTGGTACACGATGTCCAGGTAGTCGTCCTGCTTGAACGGGTAGAACGACAGCCACAGCCCGAAGCGCTCGGACAGCGAGATCTTTTCCTCGACGGTTTCGCCGGGGTGGATTTCGCCGTCGGGCTGGTGCTTGGCCTGCAGGTTTTCGCTCATGTATTCCGGCATCAGATGGCGCCGGTTGGACGTGGCGTAGATCAGCACGTTGTCGCCCGAGGCCGACACCGAGCCATCCAACACCGATTTGAGCGCCTTGTAGCCGGCCTCGCCTTCCTCGAAGGACAGGTCGTCGCAGAACACGATGAAGCGCTCGGGCCGCGACGCCACCAGTTCGACGATGTCGGCCAGGTCGCCGAGGTCGGACTTGTCGACTTCGATGAGCCGCAGGCCGCGGTCGCCGTAGGCGGCCAGCATGGCTTTGACCAGCGAGCTCTTGCCGGTGCCGCGCGCGCCGGTCATGAGCACGTTGTTGGCGGGCTTCTTTTCCAGGAACTGCAGCGTGTTGCGGTCGATGGTGGCCTTCTGGCGCTCGATGTGCTGCAGGTCCTGCATGTCGATGCGCGCCACGTGGCGCACGGCATCCAGCCAGCCGCGCGCGCCGCGCTTGCGCCAGCGGAACGCGTGGGCGGTCCAGTCGATGTCGGGCGGGGCGGGAGGCAGGAAGGCCTCCAGCTGCGCCAGCACGCGTTCGGCGCGCTGGATCAGCGTGGTGAACTCGGTAGCCGTCATGGGGATCAGGAGCGGTAGTCGGCGTTGATCGACACGTACTCGTGCGAGAAATCGCAGGTGTAGACCGTGTCGCTGACCTGGCCGCGGCCCAGCGCGATGCGCACCGAGATTTCGGCCTGCTTCATCACGCGCTGGCCGTCGGCTTCCTGGTAGTCGGGATTGCGGCCGCCGTTCTTGGCGACCAGCACGTCGTCGAGCCACAGGCGGATGTTGGACACGTCCAGGTCGTCGATGCCGGCGTAGCCGACGGCGGCCAGGATGCGGCCCAGATTGGGGTCGGACGCGAAGAACGCGGTCTTGACCAGCGGCGAGTGCGCCACGGCGTACGCGACCTTCAGGGCCTCTTCGGTGGTGCCTGCTTCTTCGACGCGGATCGTCATGAACTTGGTGGCGCCTTCGGCGTCGCGCACGATCTTGGTGGCCAGTTCCAGCGCGGCGGCGGTCAGGGCGTCGCGCACGGCGGCGTAGGCGGCGTCGGATTCGCTGTTGACGTTGACGCCCGACTTGCCGGTGGCGGCAATGATGAAGGAGTCATTGGTCGACGTGTCGCCGTCGACCGTGATGCGGTTGAACGAGGCATCGGCGATTTCCACGGCCAGCTTGCGCAGGAGCGGCTGGGCGATGCCGGCGTCGGTGGCCAGGAAGCTGAGCATCGTGGCCATGTTGGGACGGATCATGCCGGCGCCCTTGCTGATGCCGGTGAAGGTGACCGTCTTGCCGTCGATCTGCACCTTGGCGGACGAAATCTTGGGCAGCGTGTCCGTGGTCATGATGCCGTGAGCGGCGCTGAACCAGTGGTCGGGAGCCAGGTCGGCGATGGCGGCGGGCAGGCCGGCGGCCAGGCGGTCCAGGGGCAGGGGTTCCAGAATGACGCCGGTGGAGAACGGCAGGATCTGCGCGGCGGGCACGCCCAGCAGCTTGCCCAGTGCATCGCACGTGTCCTTGGCTTTCTTCAGGCCTTCCTCGCCGGTGCCGGCGTTGGCGTTGCCCGTGTTGATGACCAGCGCGCTGATCGGGCCGCCGGCGGCCAGGTGGGCCTGGCAGACCTGCACCGGGGCGGCGCAGAAGCGGTTACGCGTGAAGACGCCCGCAACGCTGGTGCCTTCGGCCAGGCGGAACACCGTCAGGTCGCGCCGGTTGGCTTTGCGGATGCCGGCCTCGGTGACGCCGATTTCTACGCCGGCAACAGGAAAAATTTCGGACTCGGAGGGGATCTGCAGATTAACGGCCATGACTTCGTCTCTTGGAGTGAGCGGGACGGAACCGCCGCCAGGCAAGGCGGCGCGCGGGAAAGGTTCGTATTATCCCACCGGATCCGGCGGGGGTGGCCGGTCCCCTCGGCAACCCGAGGGGGGCCCGCCGGCCTCAGGGGGCCATGCGCATGGCGGCCACGTCCAGCACGCCGGCCTCGCGGTTGCTCAGCACGCTGCGTACCGTGCCGTCGGGCGCCTGCAGCACCGACTTGCCGGCCGGGACGTCTTCGCCGCCCGCCCGGCGCGCCGAGCGGCCGCGCGAGGGCGAAAATAGCAGATCGCCCGGCTGCGCGCCCTGCAGGCGCGGATTGGCGGCCAGGACGCGCGTGCCCGGCGGGTAGGTCATGTCGCCCAGGACGGTGTCGCGCGCCGCCAGTCCCTCGAAGCCCAGCATTCGGCGCTGCGCGTCCAGTTGCAGGTCGACCTTCAGCAGGGGGATTCCGGCGACGGTCAAGGCGTCGCTGCCTTCGGTGCGCAGCAGCCAGCGGGGCGCCGTGCCGGTCTTGTCCAGCGGCGTGCCGCGGGCGGCGGGTTCGACCTTCAACCAGGCGCCCGCGGGCACCGGTTGCTGGGCCAGCGTATTGCCGATGGCAAGGTGGCAGCTTGAAAACTGCGGATGTCCGCCTTGGACCACGAATTCGATGCGATGGCCGTGCGCGCACAGCCAGCCTTCCAGCGCCTGGTCGCGCGCGATCTCGGCGGACAGCGTCTCGGGCTGCTTGGGCGTGGCCGGATAGCGGAACAGGCGCGTCGCGGCGACGCCGTGGATCTCGGCCGGATGGGATTCGGGAAAGACGGCCCGGTCGAACGAGGCCAGCTCGCCGGGCGTGGCAAGGCGCAGCGTGGTGCCCGTGGGCATCTGGACGCCGGCCAGTTGCGTGGGTTGCGACAACACCGTCTTGCGCGCGTCGTCGGCCTGCGCTTCGCGCTGGACCGAGAACCACTGGCTGAATTGCTGATACGGGAAGATGGCGCCGACGACGGCGAGCAACGCCATCAGCACGGTGCCGCCGCGCCGGTGGCCGGACAGCCACTCGCGCGCGCCGCGCGAGGTGGCCAGGACGGCCAGCCAGGTGAGCAGCGTGGAGAGGCAGGCCAGCGAGACCGCCATCAGCACATAGAAATTACCGCCAGGAAGGGAAACCGGAATCATGGCGGCAATTATGCGCCAATCCGGCAGGCCGGACCGGCGCGAAAACGTCCTGGGCCGGCCTCAGTCGCGGGCCGCCGCCGAGCGCGTGGCCACCACCTGCAGCTTCAGTTCGCCCAGCGCCTGGAACAAGGCGTTGCGGCTGGCCTCGGGCAGTTCGGCGAACATGGATTTGACCCAGTTCTCGTGGGCGCGGGCCATGCGCGCAAAGCTCTTCTTGCCTTGCGGCGTCAGCTTGATGAGCGAGCTGCGGCGGTCGGACTCGACCTTGGTCCGCACCACCAGGCCTTCCTTTTCGAGCTGGTCGGTGATGCCGGTGATATTGCCGTTGGTGACCATCATGTGGCGCGACAGTTCGCCCATCTTCATGCCCTTGGGCGCGCGCTGCAATTGCGCCATCAGGTCGAAACGGGGCAGGGTGGTGTCGAAGTCGTTGCGCAGTCGGCTGCGGATCTCTCCTTCGATGAGGTTGGCGCAGGTCAGCATGCGCAGCCACAGGCGCAGCGCGTGATGGTCGTCAGGCGCGGCGCGGGATTCCAGGTCGGGAGTATCGGTCATGGCTCGGAAGATTACCGGGAATGCGGGGGTGAAGAGGGCGCCAGACCCATCTGTTCGAAGATGGCTTGGGTCAGCGGGCTGTTCGGATCGTTGAGCGTCAGGACAATATCAAAATGATTGGTTCCCGGCATTGGTACATACCTACCGGGAAAACCGCGCGCGTGCCATGCGGCCAGATAATCATCGCTCTGGCGCTTGAATTCGTCGGTTTCGGACTCCCCGTAGCTGACCACCAGCGGGCAGCCCGCCTGGGGCAAGTGCAGGGCGGGGCTATTGCGGATGGCGTCGGCCTCGCTCATGCGCATCCATTCGTTGATGTGGGTGTGCACCAGGGGGCGCAGGTCGAACAGGCCGGACAGGGGCGCGGCGCCCTTGACCACGTCGGGCGGCACGTCGTAGCTGGCATGCCAGCCGCCCGCGAGCAGGGCGGCGGCCAGGTGTCCGCCCGCCGAGCTGCCGCAAATGTGGATGCGCGCCGGGTCGCCGCCGTACTGGGCAATGTGGTGGTAAATCCAGGCCAGCGCGCGCCGGTTCTGGTCCACGATGCGGTCCAGCGTGACGGCCGGGGCCAGCGAATAATTCACCGCCACCACGACCGCGCCCGCCTGCGTGAACGCGGGCGCCATGTTGCTGGATTCGTTCTTGGACAGCAGGCGCCAGTAACCGCCGTGGATGAACACGAAGACCGGTGCGCCGGTCTTGCCGGCCGCGGCTGGAAATATGTCCAGCAATTCATCCGGATGATCGCCAAAAGGCACGTCCAGCGCGCATTCCAGCGTGCTGCGCGCCGTGGCGCTGTCCTCGGTGTATTTCTTGAGTATCGGTTGGATGTCGGGTACTGTCGCGCGAGCGTTGTACTGGACGTCCAGTTCGGCGCGATCGTAGTTGCGGTAGAGGGTGACCATGGCGGCAGGTGGTAAAAACCCTAGACTTGTTTTGCCGATTACTTTAAACCTAAACTATGAACCACGCCAGTTTTCCCTGTGCTGCATAAGGGGATTGGGGCGTTGCAGAGCAATCCGTTCTGCAGGCACCGGCCTGACGGCGGCAACCATCGCGCCAGCGGGCCGGGCATAGAAGTCTTTCGCATCGCACCTTCAAAAAGAACACCCTCTGCGCGGGCTCGCGCACGGAGCACACCACCATGCGTTTGATCACTTCCTTCCTGGCTGCCGCCGCCCTGATACCCGCCCTGGCGCAGGCCGACACCGTCAAGGTCGGCATCGCCAACGACATCTCGGGCCCGTTCTCGGCGCTGGGCGCCGAAGCCCGCGACGGCTTCAACCTGGCCATCAAGCAACTGGGCGGCAAGCTGGGCGGTCAGCCCGCGGAGTTCCTGCAAACCGACATGGGCGGCAATCCGGACCAGGCCCGCCAGCTCGTCACGCGCTACATCCAGCGCGAAAAAGTCGACTTCTTCACGGGTCCCATCGGCTCGAACGTGGCGCTGGCCGTCGGCCCCGCGCTGTTCGCCGCCAAGGTCCCGTACCTGTCCAACAACCCCGGCCCCAGCCAGTTCGCCGGCGCGCAGTGCAACAACTACTGGTTCGGCACGTCGTACCAGAACGACGCCTTCCACGAAGCGGCCGGCAAGGTCGCGGCTGACCGCGGCTTCAAGAAGATGTTCATCATGGCCCCGGACTACCCGGCCGGCAAGGATGCGCTGACCGGTTTCAAGCGCGGCTACAAGACCGCCCCGGGCGACGAGGTCTACACCAAGCTCGGCCAGATCGACTACGCCGCCGAGATCGCGCAGATCCGCGCCGCCAAGCCGGACGCCGTGTACATCTTCCTGCCGGGCGGCATGGGCATCAACTTCGTCAAGCAGTTCGTGTCCGCCGGCCTGTCGCAGAACGTCAAGCTGATCGGCCCGGGCTTCTCGGCCGACGAGGACGTGATTCAGGCCGTGGGTGACCCCATGCTGGGCATGTACAACACGGCGCAATGGGCGCATGACCTGGACGTGCCGCAGAACAAGGCGTTCGTCGACGCCTTCCGCAAGGAATACAACGGCCGTTACCCGTCGGTGTACGCCGCCCAGGCGTACGACGTGATCATGGCCATGGACGCCGCGGTCAAGCAGGCCGGCGGCAAGGCGTCTGACCGTGATGCCATCGTGAAGGCGCTGGAAAAGGCCGACTACCCCTCGGTGCGCGGCAGCTTCACCTACGGCAAGAACCATTACCCGATCCAGTCCTACTACCTGCGCGTCGTCGAAAAGGACGGCAGCGGCCGCATCACCAACAAGCTGGTGGGCAAGGTGTTCGACAAGTACCAGGACGTCTACGTCGGCGACTGCAAAAAGATGTGACCCCCCCCCGGAGCGCTGCGCGCTTCCCCCCAGGGGGCGTCGCAGCGGACCGGCAAAGCCGGATCCGCGCGACCCCGCTTGGGGGCGGCGGCGTGCGCGGGGGTGATGCGCGGCTGATGCAGATTGAGATGGATTTGGTGATCGGCGTTCGCCTTCGGCGACGCGCGGCAAGGGGGAAGTTTTCATGACGTTTACGCTGATCGTCGAGCAATTGCTGAACGGTCTGCAGTTTGGGTTGATGTTGTTTCTGATTGCGGCCGGGCTGACCCTGGTGTTCGGGATCATGGACATCATGAATCTGGCTCACGGCTCGCTCTATATGGCTGGCGCCTATGTCGCCGCCGAAACCATGCAACGTACCGGCTCGTTCACCGCCGCAGTCCTAGTGGCGGCGGTCGCCACGGGCATCGTCGGCATCGTGCTGGAACTCTCGCTCATCCGCCGCCTGGCGCTGCGCGACCATCTGGCTCAGGTGCTGGGCACCTACGCCGTCATCCTCATCGCCAATGACCTGGTCAAGATGATCTGGGGTCCGGCGCCGGTCATGCTGAACATGCCCGCGGTGCTGTCCGGTCCCGTGCGCCTCTTGCCCGATCTGATGTATCCCGCGTACCGCCTGATGATCATCGTCTTTGGCGTGGCTGCGGCCGCAGGCCTGTACTGGTTCGTGACGCGGACCCGCGCCGGCGTGCTGGTGCGCGCCGGGGCCTCGAACCGCCAGATGGCCACGCTGATGGGCGTGCGCGTGCCGCTCCTGTTCCTGGGCGTATTCGTGCTGGGCGCCATGCTGGCCGCGGTGGCCGGCGCGCTGTTGGGCCCGATCACCTCGGTGCAGGTGGGCATGGGCGAAGAAATCCTGATCCTGGTGCTGGTGTGCATCGTCATCGGCGGCATCGGCTCGATCCGGGGCGCCTTCGTGGGCGCGCTGCTGGTCGGCATGGTCGACACCGCCGGCCGGGCGTTCCTGCCGATGCTGCTGCGCCAGGTGTTCTCTCCGGCCGTGGCCTCCAGCGTCGGCCCGACGCTCGCGGCCATCGCCATCTACGTGTTGATGGCGGCAGTGCTGGTGTTCCGGCCCTCTGGCCTATTTCCGGCGCGGGGCTGACCATGAAAACCAAGATCTGGACCGTGGTCCTCTTGGCCGCGCTGGCGGTGTTCCCGCTGGTGGCGCCGATGCTGGGCCTGGACTTCTACATTTCCTTCGTGCGGCGCGTGCTGATCTACGCGCTGGCGGCAACCAGCCTGAACCTCATCCTGGGGTATGGCGGCATGGTGGCCTTGGGTCACGCGGCGTTCTTCGGCGCGGGCGCGTACGCGGTGGGCATCCTGTCCATGTCGGGCGTCACGTCCGCGCTGGTGTCCTGGCCGGTGGCGATGCTGCTGGCGGGCGTGCTGGCCTGCATCACGGGCGCGATCTCGCTGCGCACGCGCGGCGTGTACTTCATCATGATCACGCTCGCGTTCGCGCAGATGCTGTTCTACATCTTCATCTCGCTGCGCCAGTACGGCGGCGAAGACGGCCTGAACCTGCCGGGTTACTCGACCCTGCCGGGCATCGACCTCGCCCATGACGTCAGCTTCTATTACCTGGTGCTGGTGCTGTTCGCGCTGCTGATGTGGGCCTTCGGCCGCATCGTCGCCTCGCGCTTCGGCATGGCGCTGCAGGGCATCCGCGAGAACGAATCGCGCATGGAGTCCATGGGCTATCCCGTGTACCGCATCAAGCTCATGGCGTTCACGCTGAGCGGCGCGGCGGCGGGGCTGGCCGGCGCGTTGCTGGCCAACCACAACCTCTTCATTTCGCCCAGCCTGATGCATTGGACCCAGTCGGCCAACCTGCTGATCATGGTGCTGGTGGGCGGCATCGGCCTGCGCTACGGCGGCGTGGCCGGCGCAGTCGTGATGCTGACACTCGAAGAAGTGCTGCGCCTGTGGACCGAATACTGGCACCTGCCCCTGGGCGTGCTGCTGCTCTGCGTGGTGTTTGGCGCGCCGCGCGGCCTGGTCGGCCTGTTCGGGCCGCTGTTCAGTGGGCGCACGGCGCCGCAATCCGGCAAGGTGGGCTCATGAGCAATCCGATGAATGCCACGACTGGCGCCGCCGCGGGCGGGACGCACGCCCTGCAGGCGCGCGGACTGGTCCGCCGCTTTGGCGCGCTGGTGGCCACCGACAACGTATCGCTGTCCCTGGCGCCAGGCGAGATCCATGCCCTGATCGGCCCCAACGGCGCGGGCAAGTCCACGCTGATCCATCTGCTGTCGGGCACGCTGTCCGCCGACGCCGGCGCGCTGGAAGTCGACGGCCGCGACGTCACCGCGATGAACGCGCACCAGCGCGTGGCGGCCGGCCTGTCGCGGTCGTATCAGATCACCAACATCTTCAAGCAGTCCAGCGTGCTGGATAACCTGGTGCTGGCGGTGCAGGCCCACGCCGGCAGCAGCTTCCGCTTCTGGAAACCCCGCGCGGCCGAATCGGCGCTATATGAACAGGCGCGCGAACTGGCGCGCGAGTGCGCCATTGACGCCAGCCTGCTCGACCGCGCTGCGGGCACCCTGCCGCACGGCGAACAGCGCAAGGTGGAATTCGCGCTGGCGCTTGCCGCCCGGCCCAAGGTGTTGCTGCTGGACGAACCGATGGCGGGCATGGGACCGGACGAGACCGTCCGCCTGACCGAACTGATTGAATCCTTGCGGGGGCGCGCCGCCATGCTGCTGATTGAACACGACATGCAGGCGGTGTTCCGTCTTGCGGACCGCCTGTCCGTGCTGGTGTATGGCCGGGTGATCGCCTCGGGCACGCCGGACGAGATCCGCGCCAACCCCGAAGTGCGCCAGGCTTACCTGGGCGACGAGGAGACCGTCTGATGCTGACCATCGAATCGGCCAAGAGCGGCTACGGCGCCAGCCAGGTGCTGTTTGGCGTCGACCTGGAAATCGGCGCGGGGCAGGTCGTGACCTTGCTGGGCCGCAACGGCATGGGCAAGACCACATTGCTGCGCACCCTGTTCGGCCAGTTGCCGCTGCGCGGCGGGAAGATCCACTTTGCAGGCCAGGACATCAGCGGATGGAGTTCGGACCGCATCGCGCGGGCCGGCGTTGCCATCGTCCCGGAAGGCCGCCAGTGTTTTCCCAACCTGACGGTGCGCGAGCACCTGACGGCGTTTGTGGCCGGGCGTAACCCGGATATCGGCGAACCGTGGACGCCCGATCGCGTGTTCGCGCTGTTTCCCCGGCTGGCCGAGCGCGCCCGCAACATGGGCAACCAGTTGTCGGGCGGTGAACAGCAGATGCTGGCCATCGGCCGTGCGCTGGTGACCAACCCCCGGCTGCTGATTCTGGACGAGGCTACCGAAGGACTGGCGCCGAAGATCCGGGAAGAGATCTGGAACTGCCTGGCGCAGCTGCGCCAAGCCGGCCAGACGATCCTGGTGATCGACAAATATGTCGAAAGGTTACTCAGCTTGGCCGACCGCCACGTCATCCTGGAACGCGGCAAGGTGGTGTGGACGGGCGATTCCCAGGCCCTGGATGCTGACCGTAGCCTCTGGGAGCGGTACCTCGGCGTCTAGCGAACGTGTAGTAATAAAGCTGCAATTGGGGTCCGCCAGACGTAACAATCGCTGATATAAAACGCAATAAAACACGATATATATTGCTGCGGTGAAACTTAAGGTGTCTCGAACGCATCCAGACGTTTGCACCTGTATCAATAAACCCCCCTGGCATCTACACTAGCCGCGCCGGTTGCCCGCATGGGGCGCCGGCATTCAGGCTCATGGCTCAAAAGGCGGGGCAAGGCACGGGCAGGGCGCCTCGTACGGTCAGCGCGCCCGATCTGCGTCCCCTTTACGCGCATGGCATCGCATCTGGCTGTCAGGAAGACTTTGCATGGCGAAATGGGGATTGCGCAGGAAATCACTGATGGCGCTGCTGTTGGCGTGCCTGGTCGCCTTGGCGCCGGCCGCGCTGATTGGCTGGCAGGTGCTGGACGGCGTCCGCGAGCACTTCGGCCGCGCCTTTTCCGACAACTTCACGCAACTGAACCGCCAGCGCGTCCTGGCGCCGGTGTCGCGCGAACTGGCGCTGTCGCAGCGCCTGGCCGACAGCGAGGTCACGCGCCGCTGGCTACGCAATGAAAATGATCCCGCCGCGCGCGAACTGTTCTTCCGCGAGGCCGACGGCTATCGGCGCGACCTGCTCGGCGGCGCGTATTTCATCGCCAGTGCCGCCTCCGGCAATTACTACTTCAACGACGACAAGCCGCTGTCCGAGGCGCCGCGCTACACGCTAAGCCCCAGCGCGGCTGACGACGGCTGGTTCTACGCCACGGTCAAGTCGCCCGCCCGCTACAACATCAACGTCAACCCGGACCTGAAGCTCAAGACCACCAAGGTCTGGATCAACGTGCAGATCCGCGACGGCGACAAGGTCATCGGCCTGACGGGCGCGGGCCTGGACGTGGGCGGGTTCCTGAAGGAATTCGTGAACAGCGGCCAGCCCGGCGTCACGCCCATCATCGTGGACGAGGAAGGCGCGATCCAGGCGCATATGAACCCCGCGCTGATCGCCTACAACTCGGGCGCGTCGGGGGCGGGCGGCAAGGGCATGGTCTTCAGCCTGCTGGACGCGGGCGAGGGCCGGGCCGACCTGCTTTCGGCCATGCACGCCGCCCAGGCGAATCCGCAGTCGGTGCAGTCGGCCTGGGTCAAGATGGACGGCGTGCGCCAGCTGGTGTCCGTCGCGTACATGCCCGAACTGCATTGGCACGTGCTGACCGTGGTCGATTTGGGCGCGGCCCGCGTGCTGGACACGGGCTGGCTGTGGCCGGCCGCGATTGGCCTGGTGGTGCTCTTTGCCGCGATGCTGCTGTGCTTCGGCTACGCCATCGAGCGCCTGATGCTGCGCCCCTTGCGCCGCCTGCAGCAGTCGGCCCGGGCCATCGCCGACGGCAGCTACGACGTGCGCCTGCCGCCGGGCGGCCAGGACGAGATCGGCGACCTGAGCCGCGCGTTCGGCGTGATGGCCGACAAGGTGCGCAAGCACACGGCCGAACTGGAAACCAAGGTGCGCGAACGCACCTCGGCGCTGGAAGACGCGAACCGCGCCATGGCCGCCGCGCACAAGAAGATCGACGACTCGATCGACTACGCCAGCCTGATCCAGCGCGCGATCCTGCCGGACCGCCAGCTGACGCAGTCGCTGGGCGCGCACCATTTCGTGCTGTGGAAGCCGCGCGATGTGGTCGGCGGGGATTTCTACGTGTTCCGCTCGGACGGCGCCAACTGCCTGCTGGGCATCATGGACTGCGCAGGCCACGGCGTGCCCGGCGCGTTGATGACGATGCTGGCGCGCGCGGCGATCGACCTGGCGATCACCGAGGTCGGACCGGGCGACCCCGCCGGCATTCTGACGCGTACCGACAACGCCATCCGGGCCATGCTGGCCGACGCGCAATTGCCCCGGGCCCTGGCAACCAATACCGATGCGGGGCTGGTATATATTGACCGGCAAGCCGGCAGGCTGCTGTACGCAGGTGCGAAGATCAGCCTGTACGCAAGCGACGGCGAAAGCCTGCATGAGGTTCCCGGCGGCCGCCGTGCGCTGGGCGACAAGCGTATGGGGGTTTACGAGAACAACGCGTTACAGATGGAGCCGGGTTGGACGTATTACCTGGCCACCGACGGTTTTCTGGATCAGGCGGGCGGCGAGCACGGGTTCGGCTTTGGCAATACGCGCTTTGCCGACATGCTCAAGACACACGCCCGCCGGCCGTTAACAGAGCAGGCGGCCGCATTCAGCCAGGCGCTCGCCGAGTACCAAGGTGGCCGGCCCCAGCGCGACGACATCACCTTGCTGTCTTTCCGTTTCGAATAATCGTTATCAAGGCGGTACCCTCCATGAATGCCTCCGATCTTTACGCGTTGGGCGCGCGATTCGACCAGAACCGCACGCTGTTGTGTTTCAACGGTCCGATCTCGCGCAGCCTGATCGAGGAAATCGGCAATGCGCTGAAGAACTACCTGAACGCTGAGCACGTCCGGCCCGCTGAAGCCATGGACGTGTTTTCGGTCTACATCGAGATGATCCAGAACATCCGCCAGTACGCCGCGCAGAACGGCGACGCGGACGCCTCCGCCACGGTCGTGATCGGCCGCCGCGACGAAAGCCGCTATGTGGTGTCGGCGGGCAATCTGGTCAGCGCGGAAGACGGCCACAGTCTGGTGGCCCGTATCCAGGAATTGGCCGCGCTGGACAAGCCGGCCCTGAAAGCCGAATACAAGGCACAGCTGCACAAGCCGCGCACGCAGGGCGTTGCGTCTGGCGCGGGCCTGGGCCTGATCGACATCGCGCGCCGCGCCGGCGCTCCGCTGGAAGCCAGCCTGACCCCCGCCGCACAGCCGGGCAAGGCCTTCTTCAGCCTGAGCGTGGTGGTCTGAGGACGCGCGCTCAAAAGGATTATTTTCGGAGTATTTGATGAAAGACCTGAACATTCCCGGGACCCAGTCCACGCCCGCCATCACCGCCGACGCTGCCGCCGGCGTGCTGGCGATGCGCGGCGACTCCTATCCCGAGAATTCCTTCGAGCTGTTCGGCCCGGTCATTGAATGGGTCGAGTCGTACCTGCAGGATCGCGATACGCCGCTGAAGCTGGAGCTGGAACTTCTGTACCTGAACACGAGCAGCATCAAGTCCGTCATGGACATCTTCGACGTGCTGGAGGCCGCGCACCGCAAGGGCCGCGAGGTCGGCGTCACGTGGTTCTACGACATGCGCAACGAGCGCGTGGGCGAGCTGGCCGAAGAGTTCAAGGAAGACTGCACGTTCCCCTTCTCGGTGGTCGGCCGCCAATGAAGCCGGGCGCCGCCGAACTCGATCAGCGCATCGCCGCATTGCTGGCGGATCCGGCCCATGCCGGCCATCCGCTGCGTGACGCGCTGGAAGCGCTCTGGCGGCACACCGAGGAACAGATGGCGCGCATTCAGCGCGTCACGCAGCTTTCGGACGCCTATCAAAGCATGGCGCACGAACGCGAACTGGGCCTGTGCGACCAGTTCGACCGCCAGTTGCGCCGCTTGACCCGCATCGCGCGGATCTCGGATCACTACCAGAACATGATGCGCGACTTGAACCGCGCGCTCGAAGAAACGTCCAGCCGCGATCCGCTGACGGGCCTGTTGAACCGTCGCGCGCTGATGGAGATGATCAAACAGGAAGTCCAGCGCGCCGCGCGCAGCGGCGACAGCTTTGTCGTCGCGATGCTGGACGTGGATCACTTCAAGGCCGTCAACGACCGTTTCGGCCACGAGACGGGCGACCGCGCGCTGGTCGAACTGGCCGGCGTGCTGGTAGAAAGCCTGCGCGAATACGACCTGTGCGGCCGCTGGGGCGGCGAGGAATTCCTCGTCCTGCTGCCCCATACGCATCCGGACGCGGCGCAGGCGGTGATGGACCGGCTGGTCAGTGATGTGCGGGGGCTGGCGGTGGCGGCCGGGGACGACGTCCTGCGGCTGACGGTCAGTATCGGCATGGCGTATCACCAGTTGGGCGAAACGTTTTCAGAGACGCTCAGCCGGGCGGATCAGGCGTTGTATCTGGCCAAGCAGGACGGACGCGATCGCGTCGCCCTTGGTTTTCCGAGGCGCTGAATGAAACCGGAACAGCTGTTATCCGGGTTGGAGCCCCTTATGCTTGATTCTCATCTTGGCGATTCGGAGTCGAATCCCCAAGGCGCCGCGTGGCATGTGGGCAATTACCTGACGTCGATGGACCGCGCGCTGCTGCTGTTCGACTTCGACGCAGCCGGCTCCTTGTTGAACGGCAATACCAATTTCCTGGCCGCGGTGGGTTACACCCGCGAAGAGGCCCTGACGCTGCGCCACGAGCTGCTGTGCGACAGCATGGACGAGGGCAAGGGCACGCGCAGCGGCGAACAGGTCTGGGCCCGGCTGCGCCGCGGCCAGCACTTTTCGGGCACCTGCCGCTACCGCAAGAAGGACGGCAGCTCGCTGTGGATCGAGGCGACCTACCTGCCGATGCTGAACGACGCGGGCGAGGTCGGCCGCGTGACGGTCATCTCGCGCAAGTCGATCGCGGACGCGGAACGCCAGGAAGAAATCCGCCTGCTGATGCTGGGCATCAACGAGACCGGCAACGCGGTGGCGGTGTCGGGCTGTGACGGGCGCATCGTCTACGTGAACGACGGCTTCCAGCGCATGCTGGGGTTTTCGCGCGGCGATTCGATCAACCAGGACCTGGGCGAACTGCTGTCCGGAGGCCGCGCCGACGGCGGCACGCGCGAGGAACTGCACCGCCGCATCGCCTGTCGCGAGGGCTACCACAAGGACGTGCTGGTCTATGACCGCGGCGGCAAGCCGCTGTGGGTGTCGGTGATGGCAAACTCGGTGTTCGACGAGCGCGGGACGCTGGTCAACATCGTGGACGTGCTGACGGACATCACGCCGACCAAGGTGCACGAGGTGCTGCAGCGCCGGGTGCTGCAGGCGATGGTGAACGAGGCCTCGGTGGTCGAGGTCATGAACATGGTGTGCCGCGAGGTCGAGCGCCTGGCGCCGGAAGTGGCGGCCTCGGTGGTTCGCGTGGACGACGCGGGCCTGTTGCGCCCGCTGGCCGCGCCGAGCCTGCCGCAGGGCTATTCGGACGCGCTGGAAGGCGTTCCGATCGGTCCGCAGGTGGGCGCGTGCGGCACGGCGGCGTTTCTGGGCCGCCCGGTGATCGTGCCGGACATCGCGACGGATCCGCTGTGGGACGATTACCGCCATCTGCCGCTGCCGGAGGAATACAAGGCCTGCTGGTCGTCGCCGATCAAGTCGAGCGACGGCCGGGTGATCGGCACGTTCGGTTTCTATTTCCGCGAGCGCCGGTTGCCGGATGATTTCCATCACCGTCTGGTGGATGTGTGCGTGTATCTGTGCGCGCTGGCGCTGGAACGCGAGGAAGCCCGCGCCCGCATCCGCCAACTGGCTTTCTATGACGAACTGACGGGCCTGCCGAACCGCAATCTGCTGCTGGCGCAGGCCGAGCAGGCGATTGCGCGGGCGGAGCCGGAGCGCAAGCGGGTGGCGGTGCTGTTCCTGGATCTGGACCGCTTCAAGCAGGTAAACGATACGCTGGGCCACCCGATCGGCGACGCGCTGCTGCGGGATGTGGCGCAACGCCTGCGCCGGTTGGCGCGGGCGACGGACATCGTGGGCCGTCTGTCGGGCGACGAGTTCGTGATGCTGATGCCGGAGTTCGAACACGGCCGCCGGCCGGCGGCCGCCGAACACATCCTGGTGGCGCTGGCGCAGCCGTTCTCGGTGGGCGGCATCACGCTGAACCCGTCGGTGAGCATCGGCATCAGCGTGTTCCCGGAAAACGGCCGGGACATGGATACGCTGCTGCGCCATGCGGACATGGCGATGTACCAGGCAAAGACGGCGGGCCGCAACCGCATTTCCTTCTTCAGCGCCGAGATGAATCGTCAGGCGCAGGAACGGTTGGCGCTGGAAGCGGCGCTGAGGGACGCATTGGAAGCGAAGGCTTTGCGTCTGCACTATCAGCCGCAAGTTGGCCTGAAGAACGGCAGCCTGTACGGGGTGGAGGCGCTGGCGCGCTGGCGCCATCCGACGCTGGGCGACATTTCGCCGGCGCGGTTTGTGCCGCTGGCCGAAGAGTGCGGGCTGATTGGCGATCTGGGCGACTGGGCATTGCGCGAGGCCTGCTCGCAACTGGCCATCTGGCGCCACAACGGTCTGCGCGTGCCGTCGGTGTCGGTGAACCTGTCGGCAACCAATTTCCACAACCTTAACCTTCCGCGCATGATCGCGGCGACGCTGGCCGAGTTCGGGCTGGCGCCGGCGGATCTGATGCTGGAAATCACCGAAGGCGTGGTTCTCGATGCGACGGCAGGCACGCTGCGCACGATTGCCGAACTGCATCGTCTGGGCGTACGGCTTTCGATGGACGACTTCGGGACGGGGTATTCCAGCTTGGGCCACTTGCGCCGGCTGATCGTCGACGAACTGAAGCTGGACCGCAGTTTCGTGCAAGGGTTGGAGAGCGATGACGCTGCTCGGGCGCTGACTAGTGCTGTGATCCGGATCGGGGAGAGCTTGAGCTTGCCGGTTGTGGCGGAAGGCGTCGAGAACGAAGAGCAGCGGCGGTTCCTGATCGAGCAGGGGTGTGCGGCGGGGCAGGGGTTTCTGTTTTCGCCGCCGTTGCCTGCGGGGGATCTTGAGGAGTGGTTGCGGGCTCGGGGGTGATTGGTTCGCTTTTGTGGGCGGATTTGGGTTCTTGAGGCGTCCGGTGCGGTGGCGTCCCGGGGCGCGCGGGGCCACGATTGCGGTCCGG
>NZ_JCBANC010000065.1:0-35533 GCF_059760815.1 Achromobacter sp. 1012554356
GCCTTGGCCTGGCGCGCGGGGGCGCGAGCGGCGGGCGCGGGCGGGGCGGGCGGCGGGGCCTCGTGGACCGGGGACGGCGTGTGGGCCTTGCGCGCCGGGGTTGCCAGGCCTTCAAGTTCTGGCTGGACCAGCAGTTCGTCCTCGTCTTCGGCGAGGGCGGCCTGGGTGTTGGACCGCGCAGCGGCAGTCTTGGTCGTGCGGGCCTGCGCCCGGGCGGATTCACCCGAGGGGAAGGTCAGGATGGCTGCGGGGCGGGTAGGCAACTTCGGAAGCGGCATATGCGTCACTCTCCTGTTTGGGCCGGCTATAGCGCCTGACGGGTTTCCTGTGCGGCTAACCGATGCTCTTGGCGGCTTGCAGGACTTCCTTTGCGTGGTTCGGGACCTTCACCCCGCGCCACTCCTGCACCAGCACGCCATAGGCGTCGATCAAGAAGGTGCTGCGTTCGATGCCGCGCACCTGCTTTCCATACATGTTCTTCTGCTTGATGACGCCGAACAGATTGCACACGGTTTCGTCGGCGTCGGAGATGAGAGGGAAAGGAAGCTCGTACTTGGCCTTGAAATTCTCGTGCGACTTCAGCGAGTCGCGCGAGATGCCGATCACGATCGCGCTGGCCGACAGGAAGTCGCCGTGCAGATCGCGGAAATCCTGGCTTTCGGTGGTGCAGCCGGGCGTGTTGTCCTTGGGGTAGAAATACAGGATCACCGCCCGTCCCTGGCACTGTTCAAGGCTGATGGGGCCTATCGTGCTTTCGGCGGTGAACAGCGGGGCGGGTTTGCCTATGCTCGGCGTCATTGACTGGATGCTCCATTGGGCGGGATGAGGGCGACGACCACGCGCCGTCCCTCAGCCATCAGGATGTTGTAGGTGCGCGAGGCGGCGTGGGTATCCATCGTTTCCACGCCAATGCCCACGGCCAAAAGGGGACGTAATACTTCAGGGCGCAGGAACTGTTGCTTGCCGCCGGTGCCTACCAGCAGGACTTCGGGCGCGTTGGCCGGCCGGCTGGGCGCGGCTTCCGGGGCATCCAGAAAATCCAGGGGGTTGCGGGCGGGCTCGGACAATCCGGCTGCCTGGAGCAAGAGGGAGGAGGTAATGTCGGCCGGCGACTCAACGGGCCAGATGGTCACTTCGCCTTCGGGGCCAAAAGCGACCGAGGAGGAAAAACGTACCTGGTTGACCTCGATATAACCGTCGCCGTAGGCGGTGACAGTGTTAAGAGCGGCCGTCGCAGGATCGGTATGCAGCTTCAATAAAAACTCCGGCTATACGTGCTTGATAATAGCGCATCGGACACGGCGCATGTTGCAACGTATCCACGAGGGAAAAGGGGCTTTTTTTGCCCCATTTGCCGCCCAGGCGTCGTTGCGCTAGATTACAGGGTTTTGCTGCGCTGCAATCGTGTGCTGGCGCGGTTCTAAGCCCCTTTCCCCTTCGCGCGACCGCGCCCTGGTCTTTTTGCCTTTTCGCCCCTAAGGATTCCCATCATGAGGAAGTTCTCTCGCATTGAGCGTTTGCCCCCGTACGTTTTCAACATTACCGGCGAGCTCAAGATGGCGGCGCGTCGGCGTGGCGAAGACATCATCGACATGTCGATGGGCAATCCGGATGGGGCGACCCCGAAGCACATCGTCGACAAGATGGTGGAGGCGACCAGCCGTCCCACTACCCACGGCTATTCGGTGTCCAAGGGCATCCCGCGTCTGCGCAAGGCGATCTGTGACTGGTATCAGCGCCGCTACGCGGTCGAGTTCGATCCGGACTCCGAAGCCATCGTCACCATCGGCTCCAAGGAAGGCCTGGCCCACCTGATGCTGGCCACGCTGGACCGCGGCGACACCGTGCTGGTGCCCAATCCCAGCTACCCGATCCACATCTACGGCGCCGTCATCGCCGGCGCCAACATCCGTTCCGTGCGCATGACGCCGGGCGTGGACTTCTTCGAGGAACTGGAACGCGCCGTGCGCGAATCCATCCCGAAGCCCAAGATGATGGTGCTGGGCTTTCCCAGCAACCCGACCGCGCAGTGCGTCGACCTGTCGTTCTTCGAGCGCGTGGTCGCGCTGGCCAAGGAACACGACATCCTCGTGGTGCATGACCTGGCCTACGCCGACATTACGTTCGACGGCTATGTGGCGCCGTCCATCATGCAGGTGCCCGGCGCGCGCGATGTCGCCGTCGAGTTCTTCACGATGAGCAAGAGCTACAACATGGCGGGCTGGCGCATTGGCTACATGGTCGGCAACCGCGAACTCGTGAACGCGCTGGCGCGCATCAAGAGCTATCACGACTACGGCACGTTCACGCCGATCCAGGTGGCGTCCATTGCCGCGCTGGACGGTCCGCAGGACTGCGTGAACGAAATCGTGGCGCAGTACCAAAGCCGCCGCGACGTGCTCGTGCGCGGCCTGCATGAAGCAGGTTGGAATGTGGAAATTCCCAAGGCGTCCATGTACATCTGGGCGCAGATCCCCGAACCCTACCGGGCGATGGGCTCTTTGGAATTTGCCAAGCGTGTCCTGTCGGATGCGAAAGTGGCCGTGTCCCCCGGGATCGGCTTCGGCGAGTATGGCGACGAATACGTGCGCTTCGCTCTTATCGAAAACGAGCAGCGCACCCGCCAGGCGGTGCGCGGCATCAAAGATATGTTCCGCAAGGACGGTCTGCTGAAGTGAATGACGCCCACCCCCGCAGCGCTGCGCGCTTCCCCCTCTAGGGGACATGCCTGCGGACCGGCGGAGCCGGATCCGCGGCATCCCGATACGGGGCGACCGCTTTCTTGCGTCGGGGGTGCTGCGAGGCATCACTTGGCATTATGGAGAACTGAAATGAATTCCCCTCAACGCCCGCCCGCAGAGGGCGGCGCGATGAAACCCATGAAGGTGGGCCTGCTTGGTCTTGGCGTGGTTGGTGGCGGCACGTGGACCGTGCTGTCCCGCAATGCCGAGGAAATCGCCCGCCGCGCCGGCCGCCGCATTGAAGTCGTCCGCGCCGCCGTGCGCGATGTGGAAAAGGCGCGCGCCCGCGTGGGCGATTCCATTCTGGTCGACACCGATGTGCGCGCATTGGTGCGCGATCCTGAAATCGACATCGTCGTCGAACTGATCGGCGGCGACACGCTGGCCCGCGAGCTGGTGCTTGAAGCCATCGCCAACGGCAAGCATGTCGTCACGGCGAACAAGGCGCTGCTGGCCAAGCATGGCAACGAAATCTTCGCTGCCGCGTCCGAACGCGGCGTGATGGTCAACTTCGAGGCCGCCGTCGCCGGTGGCATTCCGATCATCAAGGCGATCCGCGAAGGCCTGACCGCCAATCGCATCCAGTGGGTGGCCGGCATCATCAACGGCACCACCAATTTCATCCTGTCCGAAATGCGCACGCGCGGCCTGCCGTTTGCCGACGTGCTGGCCGAAGCCCAGCGCCTCGGCTACGCCGAAGCCGACCCCACGTTCGACGTGGAAGGCGTGGACGCTGCGCACAAGCTGACGCTGCTGGCCTCGCTGGCATTTGGCGTGCCGGTGCAATTCGACCGCGCCCACATCGAAGGCATTTCGCAATTGGCCGCCGAAGACATCGAGCATGCCGAGCGCCTGGGCTATCGCATCAAGCTGCTGGGCATCACCAAGCGTCGTCCCGATGGCATCGAGCTGCGCGTGCATCCGGCGCTGGTGCCGTCCGAACGCCTGCTGGCCAATGTCGAAGGCGCGATGAACGCGGTGCTGGTCAAGGGCGACGCCGTCGGCCCCACGCTGTATTACGGGCAGGGTGCGGGCGAAGAGCCCACCGCCTCGGCCGTCGTGGCGGATCTCGTCGACGTGACGCGTCTGCACACCGCCGATCCGGGCAACCGCGTGCCGCATCTGGCCTTCCAGCCGGACGCCATGTCGGACACCCCGATCCTGCCGATCGAACAGGTCAGCACCTCCTACTATCTGCGCCTGCGCGTCGACGATCAGCCCGGCGTGCTGGCGGACATCGCCCGCATCCTGGCGGACCGCGGCATTTCCATCGGTTCGATGATCCAGCAGCCGTCGCACATCGGCGGCGCCGACATCATCTTCCTGACGCACGAGGCAGTGGAAGGCAACGTCAACCAGGCCATCGAGCGCATCGAATCGCTGCCGTTCGTGCGTTCCAAGGTGACGCGTCTGCGCGTGGAGAACCTGACCTGATGAAGCCTGGCTCCCGCGCAAGGGAGTCTGGCCCATCGTGGAGCCATTGATATGAAATACATCTCGACGCGCGGCGGCATGGCCCCGCTGGAATTCTCCGACATCCTGCTGGAAGGCCTGGCGCCCGACGGCGGGCTGGCCGTGCCGCAGACGCTGCCGCAGGTTTCCGCTGAAACGCTGGAGCCCTGGCGCGGCCTGTCGTATGCCGATCTGGCCTTCGAAGTGCTGTCGCTGTTCGCCACGGACATTCCCGCGGACGACCTGCGCCGCCTGACCCGCGCCGCCTACACGCCTCAGATCTTCAGCAGCGAGGACATCGTTCCGCTGCGTCCGCTCGACGGCGGGCTGTCGTTGCTGGGCCTGTCGGAAGGTCCGACGCTGGCGTTCAAGGACATGGCCATGCAGTTCCTCGGCCAGGTCTTTGAATACGTGCTGGAAAAGCGCGGCACCACGCTGAACATCGTGGGCGCCACCTCCGGCGACACGGGTTCGGCGGCGGAATACGCGCTGCGTGGCAAGAAGGGCGTGGCGGTGTTCATGCTGTCGCCGCACGGCCGCATGAGCGCCTTCCAGCGCGCGCAGATGTACTCGCTGCAAGACGAGAACATACACAACATCGCCGTGCGCGGCGTGTTCGACCAGGCGCAGGACATCGTCAAGTCGCTGGCCGGCGACCTGGACTTCAAGAACCGGTATCGCCTGGGCGCCGTGAACTCGATCAACTGGGCGCGCATCGCCGCCCAGGTCGTCTACTATTTCCACGGCTGGCTGCGCGCCACCGAGCGCGCCGGACAGGAAGTGTCGTTTGCCGTGCCGTCGGGCAACTTCGGCAACATCCTGTCGGGCCACATCGCGCGCCGCATGGGTCTGCCGATCCGCCGCCTCGTGCTGGCCACGAACGAGAACAACGTGCTGGAAGAATTCTTCCGCACCGGCATCTATCGTCCGCGTCCCGCCGAGCAGACCTACGCCACGTCCAGCCCGTCGATGGATATCTCGCGCGCCTCGAACTTCGAGCGCTTCGTGTTCGACCTGGTGGGCCGCGATACCGATCGCGTGAAGGCCCTGTGGACGGCGCTGCCGCGCGATGGCGCGTTCGACCTGTCCGACATGAAGGACCAGTTCGAGTCGCGTTATGGCTTCGTGTCGGGCGCCAGCTCGCATATGGACCGTCTGGCAACGATCCGCGCGTTGTATGACGCCACCGGTGTGCTGGTCGACCCGCACACCGCCGACGGCGTGAAGGTTGCGCGCGAATTCGTCGAGCCGGGTGTACCCATGCTCGTGCTGGAAACCGCGCTGCCGGCCAAGTTCTCCGAAACCATCGAGGAAGCGCTTGGCCGTCCCGCGACGCCGCCCGGCAACCTCGCGGACCTGGAATCGCTGCCGCAGCGCGTCGAGGTCATGGACTGCAACGAAGCGTCCGTACGCCGTTTCATCGAGGCGAACGCCAAGGTGTAAGCACGCTTGCCGCTTGTATACAGTTGCAACCCCTCGCAGGCGTGCCTTGCGAGGGGTTTTTGTTTATTGGGGTCGGGGCCGATTACGTTCTTAAGCATTTTGCCCACAACCCGACACGATTTCGGGGAGCGATTCGGATAGAGTGAAATCACCTATTCAACACTCGGAGAACACGACCATGAACCTGAAGACCATGACGTTGGCCCTGGTGATGACCGGAGTTGGAGTGCTTGCCGGATGCTCGTCGCCCTCGGTTATCAACCAACGCGACGGATCTTCGACCGTAGCGCCCGACGAGCCCGAATACGACAAGAAGTCGGGCATGTATGAATACGAACAGAACGGCAAGAAGGTGCAGATCAACAAGGACGACGTGAAGTCGATCGAAGAGGTCAAGTAAGCCAGCCTGACCGTCTGCACCAAGCAAAAGCCCCGGCCGATGGCCGGGGCTTTTGCATTGTTGCGGAACGAACGGGCGCGGTTTACTTGCCCGCGTCCTCGGCGTGGTAGCGGCCCACGCGTTCGACTTCGTTCTTGGAACCCAGAATCACGCTCACGCGCTGATGCAGCTTTTCGGGCTGGATGTCCAGGATGCGCTGCGTGCCGTTGATGGCCGCGCCGCCCGCCTGTTCGATCAGGAAGCTCATGGGATTGGCTTCGTACATCAGGCGCAGCTTGCCGGCCTTGCCGGGTTCGCGCGCGTCCCACGGATACATGAAGATGCCGCCGCGGGTCAGGATGCGATGCACGTCCGCCACCATCGAGGCGATCCAGCGCATGTTGAAATCCTTGCCCAGCGGGCCGGTCGAGCCGGCGAGGCAGTCGTCGATGTAGCGCTTGACCGGCGGGGCCCAGTGCCGCATGTTCGACATGTTGATCGCGAATTCCTTGGTGTCTTCCGGCACGCGGATGTTCTCGTGCGTAAGCACCCACGAGCCCATTTCGCGATCCAGCGTGAAGCCCACGACGCCGTTGCCGATGGTCAGCACCAGCATCGTCTGCGGGCCGTAGACGGCGTAGCCGGCCACCACCTGCTTGTTGCCCGGCTGCAGGAAGTCGTCCTCGCAGACGGGGGCGCCCGACACATCGTGCGGCGCGTGCAGCACCGAGAAGATGGTGCCGATGGACACGTTCACGTCGATGTTCGACGAGCCATCCAGGGGATCGAACAGCAGCAGGTATTCGCCCTTGGGGTAGCGGTTCGGAATCAGGTGGATGGTTTCCATCTCTTCCGAGGCCATGGCCGCCAGGTGGCCGCCCCATTCGTTGGCTTCCAGCAGGATCTCGTTGGACAGCACGTCCAGCTTCTTCTGGACTTCGCCCTGGACATTTTCGCTTTCCAGGCTGCCCAGCACGCCACCCAGCGCGCCCTTGCTGACCGCATGGCTGATCGCCTTGCAGGCGCGTGCCACCACTTCGATGAGCAGCCGGACTTCCGGCGCGAGGGCTTGGGCAGAGCGCTGTTGCTCCACCAGGTATTGAGTCAGTGTTTTACGTTTCAAAAGGATCTCCCTATGCAGCGAATTCTAAAGCCTTGGATACGATTTCCTGTACGTTGCGCGACAGGCCGTCGTGCTGGCGCACTTTTTCAAGCGCGGCCTGCATCGGCGCGCGTAGCGCGGGGACGAAGCGCGACCAGTTGTCCAGCGCGCGCGCCAGACGCGCGGCAATTTCCGGATTCAGCGCGTCCAGCGCCAGCACCTGCTCGGCCCAGAACGCATAGCCCGATCCGTCCGGATGGTGCATGCCTCGGGCATTGTTGAGGCAGAACTGGAAAATCAGCGCTCGGGCGCGGTTGGGGTTACGCAGCGTGAAGGCCGGGTGCTTCATCAGCTCGCGAGCGGTCTGCACGGTCGTGGAGCGGGCAGCCGCCTGCAGCGCGAACCACTTGTCCACCACCAGCGGATTGGCGCTCCATTTCGTGTAGAAAGCGGCCAGCGCCTGCTGCGGGAACTCGCCTTGTCCAAAATTGATCAGGGCGGTCAGCGCGGCCATGCTGTCGGTCATGTTGCCGGCGTTTGCATATTGCTGTTCGGCCAGGCGCTGGGCCTCGGGCTCGCCGGCGGCCATCAGGTGGCTGAGCGCCAGATTCTTCAGGGCGCGCATGCCAGCGGGAATCGGGGCGGGGCTGTATTCGCCCGGCGTCTGGTTTTCGTCGAACGCGCGGCGGAATTCGGCCTGGAGTTGACGGCCGAGTTCGGCGCGCAGGAAATCTCGCGCCACGGCCAGGGCGGGCGGATCCACCTGCTGCATGCGTTCGGCGAGCGTCTTTTCCGAAGGCAGGGCCAGGGCGCGCGCACGATACGCGGCGTCCAGCGCGGCATCGGTGAGCAACGCGCGCCACGCGTCGATGAAGGCCGCGTCCGCGTGCAGCGTGAGGCCAGCCTGGTGGGCGTCGGCCAGCGCCAGGATCTGGCGGGTGGCCAATTCCTGGCCGGCTTCCCAGCGCGCGAACGGATTGCCGTCGTGCGCGGACAGCAGCGCCAGTTCTTCGTTGGACCAGTCGTAGTCCACGATGACCGGCGCGGAAAAGTCGCGCAGCAGCGAAGGCACGGGCCGTTCGGCGATATCCTCGAAGACCCATTGCTGGCTTTGCGTCGTCAGTTCCAGCAGGGCAGTGTCCACGACGGCGCCGTCAAGGCGCAGCGGCAGCGCATGGCCGTCGCGGTCCAGCAGACCGATCGCAAAGGGAATGTGGAAGGGCGCCTTCACGTAGTCCGGGCCGGCCTTCTTTTCGACGCCGACGGGCGGGCAGGACTGGGTCAGCGTCACCGTGCAACGGCGCGCGGCGGCGTCGTGATCGAGCCTGACCGCAACGCGCGGCGTGCCGGCCTGCCGGTACCAGCGGCGAAACACCGACAGGTCGCGGCCGGGATGCTGGTTCACGTAGACGGATTCCATGGCAGCGACAAAGTCGTCACACGTGACGGCCTGGCCGTCGTGGCGGCGGAAATATTCGTCCATGCCCGCGCGGAACCCGGCCTCGCCCAGCAGCGTGTGCTGCATGCGGATGACCTCAGCGCCTTTCTCGTACACGGTGGCCGTATAGAAGTTGCCGATCTCCTGGTAGCTTTCCGGACGGATCGGATGCGCCATGGGACCCGCGTCCTCGGGGAACTGTGCGGCGCGCAGCGCCACGACGTCATCGATGCGCTTGACGGCGCGCGCGCTGGCCGCGGCTTGGGCGTCCATGTCGCGGGCCATCATGTCGGCGCTGAATTCCTGATCTCGGAAAACCGTCAGGCCTTCCTTCAGGCTCAGTTGGAACCAGTCACGGCAGGTGACGCGGTTGCCGGTCCAGTTATGGAAGTATTCATGCCCGATGACCGATTCGATACCTTCGTAGTTCGCGTCGGTAGCCGTCTGCGGGTCGGCCAGCACGTAGGCCGCGTTGAAGATATTCAGGCCTTTGTTTTCCATGGCTCCCATATTGAAGTCATGGACGGCGACGATCATGAAGCGGTCCAGATCCAGTTCGAGCCCGAAGCGGCTTTCGTCCCAGCGCAGCGAACGCACCAGCGAATCCAGCGCCCATTCCGTCTTGGTTTCGGAACCCGGGTCGCTATAGACCTGCAGCAGCACATCGCGGCCGCTGACGGTCTTGACCGTGGTTTCACGATGCGTGAGGTTGCCCGCCACCAGTGCGAACAGATAGCAAGGCTTGGGGAACGGATCCTCCCATTCGACCTCGTTGCGGCCGTCGGGCAACTGACGCGAGGCGATCAGGTTGCCGTTGGAGAGCAGCACGGGATAGTCGGGCTGCGCGCGCAGCGTCACGCGATAACGCGACATGACGTCGGGACGGTCGGCAAACCAGGTAATGCGCCGGAATCCCTCGGCCTCGCATTGCGTGAAGAAATTGCCGCCTGACACATACAGGCCCATCAGCGTGGAATTGGCGGACGGCTTGCAGCGGCTGACGATTTCAATGGTGGCGTCGGCGGGCAGGCCCCGCAGCGTGAGCGTGTGTTCGGACAGCTGGTAGCTGGCGGCGGGCAGGGGTTCGCCATTCACGCCTACCGACACGAGTTCCAACTCTTCTCCATCCAGGATCAGGGCGGCGTCGGCGCTGGCTTCAGGCCTGCGCTGCACGTGCATCGTGCAGCGCACTTCGGTCGCGTCGGGCGCGAGGTCGAAGGCGAGGGCGACTTCGGGAATTTCGTAGGGGTAGGGCTGGTAATCCTTGCGGTAAACGGTAACGGGCGTGTCGGTGCGCATGGGATTTGCAGTCCTGTATGAACAAGAAGGCTATTGTAGTGGCTGGCCGGTGAGCGGAACCTTGGGCTTACGGGCTAGCCTGAAAACTTTTGGCAAGCGCTTATGTCAAAGCTCGTTATGATGGCGCCGTCGCGCACAGAGGAGTCGCAAATGTCCAGGTCGTCTTGGTTCAGCAGTCTAGGCCGGTGGGCCGGTATTTTTGCCGTGCTCGGGGCGATGACGTTGACGGGCTGCGCCGCGCCGACCGTTTCGGCACGCGTGACGTCGTTTCAGCAATGGCCTGCGGCTGTCGAAGGACAGACCTACCAGTTTGTTCCCGCCGACCCGTCGCAAATCAATAATCTGGAATATCAGTCCTTCCAGGATATGGTGCGCGCAGGTATCGGCGCCACGGGCCTGGTCGAGGCGCGCCAGGGTGTGAAGGGCCGCTTCGAGGTGTCGTTCCGCTATGGCAGCTCGCAGACTCAGGTGATGGTGCGCCGTCCGTACGATCCGTATTTTTATGGCGGCTATGGCGGTTTCTATGGGCCGGGGCCCTGGGGCATGGGGGCGGGATTCTGGGGGCCTGACTGGGTGGACGTGCCCATGGTGGTGCAGCGAAATTCTCTGTCGCTCTTCATTCGCGACACCCAGCAGGGCGGCGCCGAGGTTTACCGCTCGACCGCCTTCATATTGAGCGAGCGCGACGATTTGATTCGCACCATGCCCTATCTGGTGCGGGCCATATTCGACAATTTCCCGGGCAATAATGGCGCTGAACGCGAGATTCAATTCCCCGCGCGTTGAGCAAAAAAGGCGCCCCGCTGCGCCTGTCTAAAACAAAAACGGCGCACCATGATGGTGCGCCGCTTTTATTTCTTACTGAAGAATAGGTTTTATTCCTTGATAAGAAAACTCTCGCGAGTCGCGCCGCCGGCCTCTTCAGCCGCGAGCCAGCGCGGCGCCTTGCCGCGGCCGCTCCAGGTTTCGCCGGTTTGCGGGTGGCGGTACTTGGGCGCCACTGCGCGCTTGGCGGCGCCGCCAGCTCGGGCGGGGGCGCTGGCCTTGCGGCGGCCACCCGTGGCAGCGCGGGCGGGCTTGCCGGCGCCATACGCGGCGATGATTTCTTCGGGCGTAATGTCGTACTCGCGCATCGACGTGATGATGGACGTGATCACCGGCTTGCGGCGCTTCGTCTGGAGGACTTCCGCCTTCTTTTGGAGCTTGTTGATTTCCTTTTCGATCTTTGCTTGCAGAGCTGCGTAGGTTTCTCGGGCCATGGTTTTATTCCTGATTATGGAACTGCTTTAATCGCCGGCGAAGTTATGTTTATTTGTTGTGCCTCGCATAATACAGAATTTAAGTCCGCGGATCGCTATTGTCAGACTAATTACTTTGTATCAAAAGGGCCGGAAGGCTTATCGCTTGCGGGTCACCGCAATTTTCACAACATGGGAAGCAATATCTTAAATTTGGGACAAACTGAAACAAGCGCCTGCTTGGCTTACGGGTTTGGCTCAAAATCGCTAATTGTCGGACAACCGCAAAAACGGCGTGGCGACTGGCTGAATCGGCCGCGTGCAACCAGACGAAGGGAACTATCCACGCGTGTTCGTCGTCAATAGCCGAGCGCTCAAATGCGTGCTGAATTTGTCGCAAACGCACGCGTTATACATTATGGCTTTGTGCCCCCACTGCAGTGATATACCCCTGGAACAACTGTGTTCCGTCCCCCAGATTTCATTTTGTTGTCAGGTCGTACGACAAGGTCGAAATCGCTCGGCAGCAATTCAGCCTGAGCGTAATTGCTTAACTTGGTACTTAACTTGATACGCAGTATGCCGCCCCCATCTATATGGGCGAGATAATGCGGGACCATTTTGTCCCGCGTGGTGTGCTCCATTTGCCACTGCGGCGTGCCGTGACTTTTGGTGTGGGCCGCGACGCCGGGCCCGTGTCGGCGGTACGATACGGTCTTGAGCGCCATCACGCGCGTGCGCGGCCCCGGTGCCGTTCCTGAACTGAGCCTATGAAAATCATTGATCCCGCCATTGCTTCCCTGGCCACCGCCAAATCCCTTCTGCTCGACCCCTGGGGTCTGACCGAAGCGGACATGGCGCGGGCACTGGGTGAAATCTTCACCCACAAGGTCGATTACGCCGACCTGTACTTCCAGTACACGCGCAGCGAAGGCTGGAGCCTTGAAGAAGGGATCGTCAAGACGGGCAGTTTCTCCATCAGCCAGGGCGTGGGTGTGCGCGCCGTAAGCGGCGAAAAAACGGCATTCGCCTATTCGGATTCCCTGTCGCCCGAGGCGCTGCTGTCGTCGGCGCACGCCGTGCGCGGCATCGCGCGCCGCGGCGCCGGCAAGGTCAAGGTCGCCGCCCACGTCGAGGCCGAGATCGGCCGCAGCCTTTATGCGGACATCGACCCCGTTGCCAGCCTCAGCGCGCCTGAAAAGGTCGCGCTGCTCGAGCGCATCGAGCGCATGGCGCGGGCGCGCGATCCCCATGTGATCCAGGTCATGGCCGGCTTGGGCGCGGAATATGACGTGGTGCTGGTCGCGGGTAGCGATGGCCGTCTGGCCGCCGACGTGCGCCCGCTGGTGCGCTTGTCGCTCACCGTGATTGCCGAACGCAATGGCCGTCGCGAGATGGGTCATGCGGGCGGCGGCGGAAGGTTGGGCCTGGCGTACTTCACCGACGAGATGCTGCAGGGTTATGTCGAGCGCGCGGTGCATGAAGCGATGGTCAACCTTGAGGCGCGTCCGGCGCCGGCCGGCGAAATGACGGTTGTCCTGGGTTCGGGCTGGCCGGGCATCCTGCTGCACGAAGCGGTCGGTCATGGCCTGGAAGGCGACTTCAACCGCAAGGGATCCAGTGTCTTCTCCGGCCGCATCGGCGAGCGCGTGGCGTCCAAGGGCGTCACCGTGATCGACGACGGCACGATTCCGGATCGCCGCGGCTCGCTCAACATCGACGACGAAGGCAATGCCACCCAGCGCAATGTCCTGATCGAAGACGGCATCCTGCGCGGCTACATGCAGGACACGCTGAACGCCCGTCTGATGAAGACCGCCGCCACCGGCAACGGCCGCCGCGAATCCTTCGCGCATCTGCCCATGCCGCGCATGACCAACACTTACATGCTGGCCGGCGACAAGCCCGCCGACGAGATCGTGGCCTCGGTCAAACGCGGCCTCTATGCCGTCAACTTCGGCGGCGGCCAGGTCGACATCACCAACGGCAAATTCGTGTTCTCGGCGTCCGAGGCCTACATGATCGAGGACGGCAAGGTCACTTATCCGGTCAAGGGCGCCACGCTGATCGGCAACGGCCCCGACGCCATGAACCGCGTCACCATGATCGGCAACGATCTGCAGCTCGACTCGGGCGTGGGCACCTGCGGCAAGGACGGCCAGAGCGTGCCCGTCGGCGTCGGCATGCCAACGGTCCGCATGGAAGGCCTGACGGTCGGCGGCACGGCCTGACGAGATAAATGGGGGCGGCACGCGGAAAAAATCCAGCGTGACGCCTTCAAAAAACTGTGCTAGAGTCGGTCCCCATGAAATTCGCGTCCCCCGCCTTTTATTTTTATTTTTTTGGTTTTCTGAAGCCGCTGGCGGAGGAAGGGACGCGCTCAATCTGAAGTTTGGAAAGAATCCCCCCAAAAAAGCCGCCAGCGAATCTGGCGGCTTTTTTTATGCCGCCGTGGCGGGCAACCCAGGAGCAGTACCGTGTCGCACAACACCGATGACCTTCGTATTCGAGAAATCAAGGAACTGAATCCGCCCTCGCACGTGATGCGCGAGTTCGCCTGCACCAAGGAGGCGTCCGAGACTGTCTTCGCCGCGCGGCAAGGCATGCACCGCATCCTGCACGGCATGGACGATCGCATGATCGTCGTGATCGGCCCGTGTTCCATCCACGACACGCGCGCCGCCATCGAATACGCCAAGCGTCTGAAGCCCGTGCGCGACCGCCTGAGCGCCGACCTGGAAATCGTGATGCGGGTCTATTTCGAGAAGCCGCGCACGACCGTGGGCTGGAAGGGGCTCATCAACGATCCGGACCTGGATGGCAGTTTCGACATCAACAAGGGCGTGCGCGTGGCCCGCGAACTGCTGCTGGATATCAACAGCATGGGTCTGCCGGCGGGATGCGAGTTCCTGGACATGATTACGCCGCAGTACATCGCGGATCTGGTCTCCTGGGGGGCGATCGGGGCGCGCACGACGGAAAGCCAGGTGCACCGCGAGCTGGCGTCGGGCCTGTCGTGTCCGGTGGGATTCAAGAACGGCACCGACGGCAACGTGAAGATTGCCGTCGACGCGATCAAGGCGGCGTCGCAGCCGCACCATTTCCTGTCGGTGACCAAGGGCGGCCATTCGGCCATCGTGTCCACCGCGGGCAACGAGGACTGCCACGTGATCCTGCGTGGCGGCAAAACGCCGAACTACGATGCGGCCAGCGTGGACGCCGCGTGCCAGGACGTGTCCAAGGCCGGCCTCGCGCAGCGCATCATGGTCGATGCCAGCCACGCCAACAGCAGCAAGAAACCGGAGAACCAGTCGCTCGTCGTCGAAGACGTGGCGCGCCAGATGGAAGCCGGCGATGCGCGCCTGGTCGGCGTCATGGTGGAAAGCCACCTGTTGGGCGGCCGTCAGGACATGGTGCCCGGCCAGCCGCTGGTGTACGGCCAGAGCATCACCGACGGCTGCATCGACTGGGATGCCTCGGTGGCCGTGCTGGAGCGCCTGGCGCAGGCCGTGCGCGAACGCCGCCGCGTTGCGCTCACGTCCGGCAAGTAATTCGGGCAAGTGTTTCCGGCACGAGATTCCGGAAAGTGAGGGGGATTCGCGCCGCGCGCCGTCAGCCTGGGGCGGTGTGCGGCGCAGCACGCGAGGCGGCGTAGAATATTCGGATTATCGAACCCGGGAAATCACGAGATCATGAACGCTCCCTTGCACGCCGAATCGTTGCGCCGCGCGGTTCCGGCCGCCTGTCTGGATGCCCTGCGTGCGCACTTTGGCGACCGCCTGTCGGAATCGGCCGCCGTGCGCGAACACCATGGCCGCGACGAATCGCCTTATCCGGCCATGCTGCCTGACGCCGTGGTCTTTGCGCAGTCGACGGAAGATGTCGCCTTCGTCGCCAAGGTGTGCAACGAACACCGCGTTCCCTTGATTCCGTACGGCGCCGGCTCTTCGCTCGAAGGCCACATTCTTGCAATCCAGGGCGGCATCAGCCTGGACCTGTCGCAGATGAACAAGGTCCTTGCCATCAACGCCGAAGACCTGACCGCCACAGTGCAGGCCGGCGTGCTGCGCAAGCAGCTCAACGAAGAAATCCGCAGCACCGGCCTGTTCTTTCCGATTGACCCGGGCGCCGACGCCAGCCTCGGCGGCATGGCGGCCACCCGTGCCTCGGGCACCAATGCCGTGCGTTACGGCACGATGCGCGAAAACGTCATGTCGCTGACCGTCGTCACCGCGGACGGCCGCATCATCCGCACTGCGGGCCGCGCCCGCAAGTCGTCGGCCGGCTACGACCTGACGCGCATTTTCGTGGGCAGCGAGGGCACGCTCGGCATCATCACCGAAGTGACCGTGCGCCTGTATCCGCAGCCCGAAGCCGTGTCCGCCGCCGTCTGCAATTTCCCGACGCTGGACGCCGCGGTGCAGAGCGTGATCGAGATCATCCAGATGGGCGTGCCGATTGCGCGCGTCGAGTTCATGGACGCCGCCAGCGTTCGCGCCGTCAACCTGCACAGCAAGCTGACCCTGCGCGAAACCCCGCTGCTTGTGTTTGAATTTCATGGCAGTCCCGCCGGCGTGCAAGAGCAGGCAGAAACCGTGCAGGCGATCACGGCCGAACATGGCGGCATGGACTTCGAATGGGCCGAGCGCCCCGAAGACCGCAGCCGCCTCTGGACCGCGCGCCACAACGCGTATTTCGCGGGCCTGCAGTTGCGTCCCGGCTGCCGCGCCAGCACCACCGACGTCTGCGTGCCGATCTCGAGGCTGGCCGATTGCGTGCGCGACACCGTCGAGGAACTGGACCGCGCAAGCTTCCCGTACACCATCGTCGGCCACGTGGGCGACGGCAACTTCCATGTGCTGATGCTGCTGGACGCCGACAGCGCGCAGGAATGGCAGGAATCGGAAGCCATCAACCACAACCTCGTGCGCCGGGCCATCGCAGCCGACGGCACCTGCACGGGCGAGCACGGCGTCGGCCTGCACAAGATGCAGTTCATGGCGGAAGAGCACGGCGAAGACGCGCTGGACCTGATGCGCAGTCTGAAGCATGCGTTCGACCCGAACAACATCCTGAACCCGGGCAAGATCGTGTCCTGGTAATCGGCAGGGGGGCGCAAAAGCCCCCCTCGCACCGATAGCGCCTGCTGCTTTTACGCGACAAGCCGCTGCGCGATTTACGGCCGGTTACGTATGATCTGGCCGCAAATGCCCGTAAATGCGTCAGGTGCGGGTAAATCCCGGCCTGATTAACATGGGCACTCGCGCTATTGTTGCGCTCATGAATTCACTGGTCGAAACCGGCCTGGCACAAGTGCAGGCGCCTTATACGCAGCAGCAGCTCATCGAGGCGTTGTCGGCCGCGTTGCCCGCGCACTGTGTGCTGTATCGCGAAGAGGACACTCGTCCTTACGAATGCGATGGCCTATCCCTTTACCGCTCGATTCCCGCGGTCGTTGCCTTGCCCGAAACGGAAGCGCAGGTGCAGGCCATCATGCGCATCTGCAAGCGCTTGAATGCGCCCATTGTGGCGCGCGGCGCGGGAACGGGATTGTCGGGCGGCGCCATGCCGCACAGCCAGGGCGTGTTGCTGGGGCTGTCCAAATTCAATCGGATTAAGCATATCGACCTGGCCAGCACGACCGCCATCGTCGAACCGGGTGTGCGCAATCTTGCGATCTCCGAAGCGGTGTCGCCTTACGGGCTGTACTACGCTCCGGATCCGTCGAGCCAGATCGCGTGCTCCATCGGCGGCAACGTCGCGGAAAACTCGGGCGGCGTGCATTGCCTGAAGTACGGCCTGACCGTGCACAACGTGCTGCGCGTGCGCGTGGTCACGATCGACGGCGATGTGGTCGAACTGGGATCGCACGCGCCTGACGCGCCCGGACTGGACCTGTTGTCGGTGTTCGTCGGCTCTGAGGGCATGCTGGGTGTTGTCACCGAAGTGACCGTCAAGCTCATTCCCAAGCCGGCCTGCCAGCAGGTTGTCATGGCCAGTTTTTCCAGCGTCGAGGCGGCAGGCAATGCGGTCACGCAGGTGATCGCGGCGGGCATGATTCCCGCAGGCCTGGAAATGATGGACCGTCGCGCGACGCACATGGTGGAACCGTTTGTCCGCGCGGGCTACGACATGGACGCGCAGGCCATCCTGCTATGCGAATCGGACGGCACACCCGAAGAGGTGGCGCACGAGATCGCGCGCATGGAGGCGGTGTTCCGGCAAGCCGGCGCCACGCGCTGCCAGGTGTCGGCGTCCGAAGCGGAACGGCTGAAATTCTGGGCGGGGCGCAAGAACGCGTTTCCCGCCGCCGGGCGCGTGTCGCCCGACTACTACTGCATGGACGGCACGATTCCGCGCCGCCATCTGGCGCGCGTGCTGGGCGCCATTGAACAGATGGAAGACGAATTCGGCCTGCGATGCGCCAATGTCTTTCATGCCGGCGACGGCAATCTGCATCCGCTGATCCTGTTCGATTCGAATAAGCCGGACGAGGTGGAGCGCGCCGAGAAATTTGGCGCGGCCATTCTTGAGCTGTGCGTGCAGGTGGGAGGAACCGTGACTGGAGAGCACGGTGTGGGAATGGAGAAGATAAATCAAATGTGCGTGCAATTCTCTCGCGAAGAACTCGATGCGTTCCTGGCAGTCAAGCGGGCCTTTGATCCGCCGTGCCTGCTGAATCCTGAAAAGGTCATCCCCACGCTGGCACGCTGCGCCGAATACGGCAAGATGCACGTCCATGCGGGAGAACTGCGCTTCCCCGATCTCGCCCGCTTCTAGGACGTATCCCTTATGGATTTTGTCCTGTCGGAATTGTGCGACCAGGTCATGACGGCCCGTGCCGGCCATAAACCCCTGTTCGTGATGGGCGGCGGCAGCAAGCGGTTCTACGGTAACTACCGTCCCGTGAGGCCGCAGGATGGCCATTGCCTGCTCGATATGACGCCTTACCGCGGCATCGTGAGCTACCACCCGTCCGAACTTGTCGTGACGGTGCGCGCCGGCACGCCACTGGCCGAACTGGAGGCCGCGCTTGCCGAGAACGGCCAGATGCTGGCCTTCGAACCGCCGCACTTCGCACCCACGGCGACCGTGGGCGGCTGCGTGGCGGCCGGACTGTCGGGCCCGCGCCGCATGAGCGCGGGCGCCTTGAAGGATTTTGTGCTTGGGGCGCAACTGCTGGACTCGGACGGCCGCATTCTGTCCTTCGGGGGCGAGGTCATGAAGAACGTGGCGGGCTACGACGTGTCGCGCCTTCTGGCCGGCTCGCACGGTATCTTCGGCGCCATCCTGGAGGTGTCGCTGAAGGTCGTGCCCATGCCGATGCAAGAGATGACGCTGGCGCTGCCCGCGACGCAGGCGCAGGCGCTGGCCAACTTTGCCTTCTGGCGCGGCAAGCCGCTGCCGATCTCGGCGTCGAGCTGGTCAAGCGACGGCGATGGCGCTGAGGGAATGACGATGGTGCGCTTGTCGGGCGCGCCGCCCGCGCTGGCCAGCGCGCGAGCGCTGATTGGCGGCGATGAGCTGGCGCCGGATGCGGCCGACGACTGGTGGCGCTCGTTGCGCGAACAGACCCACGCGTTCTTTGCGCCGGACCGGCCCTTGTGGCGTATGGCCCTGCCGCCTACCACCGCAGTCCTGGAACTGGGGCCGACGCTGGTGGAGTGGGGCGGCGGCCAGCGGTGGCTGAGCGGCCCGCGCGATGCGGCCGAGCTGCGCGAGACGGCGGCCGGGCATGGCGGCCACGCGACGCTGTTCCGGCCCGCCGATACCCCGCCGCCCGCCGACGGCGTGTTTCATCCGCTTGCGCCGGGAGTCGGCGCGATCACCCGCAGGCTGAAGCAGGAGCTCGATCCCGCCGGCCTCTTCAACCCCGGCCGCCTGGTCCTGGAGCTATAGGACATCATGCAAACCAATCTGGCATCCTGGGCAAGCGGCACCGATCTGGGCAACGAGGCGGACGCGATTCTGCGCCGCTGCGTGCATTGCGGCTTCTGCACGGCCACCTGTCCCACGTATCAGGTCCTGGGCGACGAACTGGACAGCCCGCGCGGGCGCATCTATCTCATCAAGCAGGTGCTGGAGGGCAAGGAGCCCACGCAATCCACGCAGCAGCATCTGGACCGCTGCCTGACCTGCCGCAATTGCGAGACCACCTGCCCGTCCGGCGTCGAGTACGGCCACCTCGTCGACATCGGCCGCAAGATCGTGGACGAACGTGTGGAGCGGTCGTGGGGGGACAAGACCCGCCGCACGTTGCTGCGCAAAGCGATGCTGTCGCCGATGTTTGCGCCGGCCATGCGTCTGGGCCAGCGGCTGCGGGGCGTGCTGCCTCAGTCGCTCCGGCGCAAGGTGCCGGAGCGCCGAGACGCGGGCCCGCTTCCACAGGTGGCGCGGCATGCGCGTCAGGTTCTGATGCTGGCGGGCTGCGTGCAGCCGGCCATGATGCCCACCATCGACGCCGCCACCATCCGCGTGCTGGATGCGGTGGGCATCGGCGCGCGCATCGCGCCGGGCGCCGGCTGCTGCGGCGCGGTCAGTTTCCACCTGGATGCGCAGGACGAAGCCGTGGCGCAGATGCGCGCCAACGTCGACGCGTGGTGGCCGCTGGTGCAGGACGGCAAGGTCGAGGCCATCGTCATGAATGCGTCGGGCTGCGGCGCCATGGTCAAGGAATACGCGCATCACCTGCGCCACGATGCGGCGTATGCGCAGAAAGCCGCGGACCTCGTGGCGCTGGTGAAGGACGTGGCGGAGATCGTCGCGCCGCACGCCGAGTTGCTGCGGTCGCGCCTGCCGGCGGGCACGCGGGCGGCGTTTCACCCGCCGTGCACGTTGCAGCACTGGCAGGGGCTGCGGCCGTTGTCCGAGCAATTGCTGGTTGACCTGGGCTTCGAGCTGCAGCCGTTCGCGGACAAGCATCTGTGCTGCGGGTCGGCGGGCGCGTATTCGGTATTGAATCCGGACATCGCGCTGGAGCTGCGCGACCGCAAGCTGGGCGCCATTGCGGTGGGCAGTCCCGATGTGATCCTGTCGGCCAACATCGGGTGCATCGGCCATCTGCAAAGCGGCACCGATACGCCGGTGCGCCATTGGGTCGAGGTGGTCGACGAGCAGTTGCGCCGCGCTGCGCCGGGCTAGCAAGCCCGCGCAGCGCCTGGCGTTGCGGTTACTCCACGGCCTTGACCATGTCTTCGAGCACCTTCTTGGCGTCGCCGAAGACCATCATCGTGCGGTCCATGTAGAACAGTTCGTTGTCCAGCCCGGCATAGCCCGAGGCCATGGAGCGCTTGTTCACGATGACCGTGCGCGCCTTGTAGGCTTCGAGGATGGGCATGCCGGCAATCGGTGACTTGGGATCGTTCTTGGCGGCCGGATTGACCACGTCGTTCGCGCCCAGCACCAGCACCACGTCGGTCTGGCCGAACTCGCTGTTGATGTCTTCCATTTCGAAGACCTGGTCGTAAGGCACTTCGGCCTCGGCCAGCAGCACGTTCATGTGGCCCGGCATGCGGCCGGCAACCGGGTGGATCGCGTACTTGACGGTCACGCCCCGCGCGGTCAGCTTTTCGGCCAGTTCCTTCAGGGCATGCTGGGCCCGCGCCACGGCCAGGCCGTAGCCAGGTACGATGGTCACGCTTTCGGCGTTGGTCATCAGGAACGCCGCGTCGTCCGGGCTGCCCGACTTGACGCTGCGTTGCGGCGCGTCGCCTGCCGCCGCGCCGCCGCCCGACTGGCCGCCAAAGCCACCCAGGATCACGTTGAAGAACGACCGGTTCATCGCCTTGCACATGATGTAGGACAGGATGGCGCCCGAAGATCCCACCAGCGATCCGGCAATGATCAGCATGGGGTTGTTCAGCGAGAAGCCGATGCCGGCCGCCGCCCAACCTGAATAGCTGTTCAGCATCGACACCACCACCGGCATGTCCGCGCCGCCGATCGGGATGATGATCAGCACGCCCAGCACGAAGGCGATGAGCGTCATGATGATGAAGGGCGTCCATTGCTGCGTGAGCATGAACCAGACACCGCAGCCCAGCATCGCCAGCGCCAGCGCCAGATTCAGCATGTGCTGGCCGGGGAACACCACGGGTGCGCCCTGGAACAGCCGGAACTTGTATTTGCCGGACAGCTTGCCGAAGGCGATGACGGAGCCCGAGAACGTGATGGCGCCCACGAACGTGCCGATGAAGAGCTCGAAGCGGTTGCCGGTGGGGATGGCCATGCCGGGCGGCGCAATGCCGAAGGCGTGCGGCTCGGCCACGACGGCCACGGCGATCGCGACCGCCGCCAAGCCGATCATGCTGTGCATGAAGGCGACCAGCTCGGGCATCTTGGTCATCTCGACGCGCTTGGCCATCAGCGTGCCAATGGAGCCGCCGACCAGCAGCCCCAGGACGACCCATCCCAACCCTATCGTGGCCGTGCCGCTGCGCGCCAGCCCGATGATGAGCGCCGCGGTGGTCACCACGGCGATCGCCATGCCGGCCATGCCGAACGCGTTGCCCAAACGCGAGGTCGTGGGATGGGACAGGCCCTTGAGCGCCTGGATGAAGCAGACCGAGGCAATCAGATAGAGCAGAGTGACGAGGTTCAGCGAGATCATTTCGCTTCCTCCTTGCCCGGCTTGCGGTCCTTCTTCTTGAACATTTCAAGCATGCGCCGCGTCACGAGAAAGCCGCCGAACACGTTGACGGCAGCGAGCGCCACCGCAAAGACGCCCATGCCGCGCGCCAGTCCGCCTTCGGTCAGCGCGGCGGCCAGCATCGCGCCGACGATGATGATGGCGGAAATGGCGTTGGTGACGGCCATGAGCGGCGTGTGCAGCGCGGGCGTGACGTTCCAGACCACGTGGTAGCCGACGTAGATGGCCAGCACGAAGATGATGAGATTCATCAGGGTGGGGTTGATCGCTTCCATGGTCACGTCCTCCGCGTCATATTGCCGCCTTCGCACACCAGGCAGGCCGCCACGATTTCATCGTCGCGCTGGATTGCCAGCGCGCCGTCCGCATTGATGATGAGCTTCAGGAAATCCAGGATGTTGCGCGCGTAGAGCGCCGAAGCGTCGGTCGCGACCAGGCCGGGCAGGTTGGTCAGCCCGATGATCGTCACGCCGTGCTTTTCGACGATTTGCCCTTTTTCCGACAGCGGGCAGTTGCCGCCGCGTTCGACGGCAAGATCCACCAGCACCGAACCGGGCTTCATGGCCGCCACCGTTTCCGCCGAGACCAAGGTGGGAGCCGGGCGGCCGGGGATCAGCGCGGTGGTGATGACGATGTCGGCCTGCTTGCAGCGTTCGGACACCAGCGCCGCCTGGCGCGCCATCCAGGCGGGCGGCATGGATCGCGCGTAGCCCCCCGCGCCTTGCGCGATCTCGCGCTCTTCGTCGGTTTCGAACGGCACGTCGATGAACTTGGCGCCCAGCGATTCAACCTGTTCGCGGGCGGCGGGACGCACGTCGGAGGCCTCGACCACCGCGCCCAGCCGCTTGGCGGTGGCGATGGCCTGCAGTCCCGCCACGCCGGTGCCCAGGATGACCGCGCGCGCGGCCTTCAGGGTGCCGGCGGCCGTCATCATCATGGGGATCAGCCGGCCGTAGTGGTGGGCTGCGAGCAGCACGGCCTTGTAGCCGGCCAGGTTGGCCTGCGACGACAGCACGTCCAGGCTTTGCGCGCGGGTAATGCGCGGCGCGGCTTCCAGCGCGAAGCCGGTCAGGCCGGCGGCGGCCAGTTGCGCCAGGCCCTCGGCGTCGAAGGGATCGAGCATGCCCACGATC
The DNA here is from genome assembly GCF_059760815.1 of Achromobacter sp. 1012554356. Lineage (NCBI taxonomy): Bacteria > Pseudomonadati > Pseudomonadota > Betaproteobacteria > Burkholderiales > Alcaligenaceae > Achromobacter > Achromobacter sp. 1012554356. Next base: position 22,874 of record NZ_JCBANC010000065.1, read on the forward strand.
ACAGTGCCCGGCTTCATGTGGGGCAGTTCCTCGGGGGAGGGCGCGCGAACCTTCATGACCAGTTCGGCGCCCAGGGCATCCTGGGCTGAACCGAGCGTGGCGCCCGCGGCGACATAGGCATCATCGAGATAGCGGGCGGCGGCGCCTGCCCCGCGCTCAACGATGACGGTGTGCTTGCCGCCGACGTACTTCTTGACGGTCTCCGGTGTTGCTGCGACACGGGTTTCCCCGTCTCGGGTTTCCTTGGGTATCCCGATGTGCATCGACGCCTCTCCTCAGAAGGTTCGCCGTAGTTATACACGGAATGTGCGCTCTCACGCCTCCCCCGTTTTGGCTGCTTGCGCGCGGGCAAAAAAAAACCCCATGGCGACCATGGGGCGGGGGGGCTTGCAACCCGGCGTGCAGATGGCGGCGTTTCTTATGCCGTCTGCGTGCGGGTCCAGGTGATCAGCGCGGCGGTGAGGTCGCGCAGATCGGCCTTTAGGCGGCCGTAGTTGTCGGTGGGACGAAGCGACACTTCATCCATGTAGAGCTTGCGGTTGATCTCGATCTGCAGGCTGTGGCGGCCTTCTTGCGGGCGGCCGAATGCGCGCACCAGTTCCACGCCCTTGTAGGGATCGTTCACGGTGACGTTGTAGCCGCGCTCGCGCAGCCACGCGGCGATGAATTCGCGGAAGGCGGGATCGCTGGTGCTGCCGTCGCGGTCACCCAGCACGAAGTCGGGATGGACCAGGCCCGGGCGATCGGTGGCGAACGCGCCGGCGACGCTGGGCATCGAGTGGCAGTTGATGTGCCAGACCTTGCCGAACTTGCGGTGCGCGTTGTCCAGCACCTGGCCCAGCGCGGCGTGATAGGGCTTCCAGCAGGCATCGATGCGGTGGCGCACTTCGTCCACCGTGAGCTTGCGGTTGTACAGCGGCGTGCCGTCATCGAGCATGCGCCAGATCAGGCCCTTGCCAAGCTTGACCTTGGACGAGGCGTTGATCGCGTCGGGCCATGCCGCGTCCAGCAGCACTTCGTCGATCTCGTCGGCGGCGCGGTTGGCGTCGATGTAGGCGCGCGGGAACGCCGCGGCGATCATCGGCACGCCCATCTCGATGGCGTCGCCCCACAGATCGTCAACCCAGGTGTCCTCGGCCGTGCGCAAGGCGCCAAAGTCCACTGCGGCGGCGAAATCGGGGGGGTAGGCGGTGCCGCTGTGCGGGGAATCCAGCACAAGGGGGGCCGAGATTTCCGAATCGGGATATTGCTGCGGGAGGTCGAGGCGGTAGGACAGGGGCTGGGTAAGTCGCATAAGGGGGTACTGCGTTCGTGAATCGGAGGTCCTCGCGCGCCACGGGCACGCGAGGACCGAAGACCGCTTAGTCGATCTTCACGTTGGCTTCTTTGGCGATGCGCTTGTTCTTGGCGATTTCAGCCGAGATCTGCGCGCCGAATTCGGCCGAGGTGTTGGCAGCGGGCGACGCGCCCAGGGCGGCGAGGCGGCTCTTGACGTCGTCTTCGGCGCTGACCTTCTGGACGGCGGCGTTCAGCTTGGCCAGCACGGGGGCAGGCAGCTTGGCCGGGGCGACTAGGCCGAACCACGATGCGTCGTTCACGGCCGGCAGGCCGGCTTCGGCGAACGTGGGCACGTTGGGCAGCGCGGCAACGCGTTGCGGCGCGGCGACGGCCATGGCGATCAGGCGGCCGGACTGAACGTGCGGCAGCGTGGAGGGCAGGTTGTCATACATGACGTCGACCTGGCCGGCCAGCGCGTCGTTCAGCGCCGGGCCCACGCCGCGGTACGGCACGTGCATCAGGTCGGTGCCCGAGGCCATCTTGAACAGTTCGCCCATCATGTGCGAGACCGAACCGTTGCCGGCCGACGCGTACGTCAGCTTGCCGGGCTGGCTCTTGGCCAGCGTGATGAATTCGGCGATGGTCTTGGCCTGGACCTTCGGGTTGATGGTCATGATGTTCGGCACGGCGGCCAGGTTCGAGACGGGCGTGAAGTCCTTCTCGCCATCGAACGGCAGGTTCGGGTAGATGGCCGGGTTGATGCCGTGCGTGCTGACGGTGGCGATGCCCAGGACGTAGCCGTCCGGCGCGCTGCTGGCGACGAACGCGCTGCCGATCGAGCCGCCGGCGCCGCCGCGGTTTTCCACGACGACCGTCTGGCCAAGTTCCTTGCTGAGCTTGTCGGCGAACAGGCGCCCGACGATGTCGGTGGTGCCGCCGGGCGGGAAGGGAACGATCAGGCGGATGGGCTTGCTGGGATACGCATCTTCAGCGTGCGCGATACCCGAGATCAGCGGCGTGGCCAGGGTCGCGGCGGCGACACACAGGCCCAGGACTACATTACGGCGTTGCATGAATTCCCCTACTAATGAATGAACGGCGGATGCGCAAAGGCAGACGCAAACCCGACGATTCTTTCCCGGCAGGCATGTTTGCGCAAACGAAAGATTCTCCGTAAGCTATGACTTTTTTTCATACCTCTTTTCGGCAGGCCTCCGCCAGCGTTACTTTTTTGTAACATTCGTCGCGCGGCCTTTGCCGTCGTCATGCCCGCAGGGCAAGGGAGCCCCACATTCGGTGGGGGCTGCAGATGAGGCGTTTCTGTCCCTCTTTAACGGATCTTCAGGCGTTCGAAGTTGCCGCCCGGCACAGCAGTTTCACGCGCGCCGCGCAGGAGCTGTGCGTGACCCAGGGGGCCGTGAGTAAACAGGTGAAACATCTGGAAGAGTTCGTCGGCGTCGAACTATTCCTACGAATCAGGCAAGGCCTGGTTCTGACCGAAGCGGGCCGCAGCTATCTGGCCAAGATCCAGGCCGGTCTGGGTCAGATCGAAGCGGCCACCGTCGAACTGATCGCACACCAGGGGCGCGGCGGCACGCTGAACTTGACCTGTATGCCGACGTTCGGCGCGCGGTGGCTGATCCCGCGCCTGACGGCCTTCATGCGTCTGCGGCCCGACATCCATGTGGAATTTCTGCCGCATCGCCAGGGCTACGACTTTTCCACGCCCGAGCTGGACGCCGCCGTGCGTTTTGGCGAGGGCCTGTGGCCGGGTAGCGGCGCGGACTACATTGTGGGCCGCGAGATCCTGCCGGTCTGTAGTCCCCGCCTGATTGCGGGCGGGTGCCAATCACCCGAAGACCTGCTGGCGTATCCGCTGCTGCACCACACATCGGCCCTGGAAGGCTGGCGCGACTGGTTCGAGCAGGCCGGGTGCGACACGCGGCGCAGCCTGGAAGGCGCCCGCTTTGACCAGTACGCCTTGCTGTCGCAGGCCGCCGCAGCGGGTTTTGGCGTGGCGCTGATCCCTCGCTGCCTGATCGAGGACGAGCTGCGCGACGGCAAGCTGGCCGTTGCAATCCAGCTCCCGATCCGGGCGCGTATGGGGTATTACCTGTGCTACCCCGAGCAGAAGGCCAATCTGCCCACCCTGCAGGCCTTCCGCGCCTGGCTGATGGAAGTCTCGCGCGCCGCTGAGCCGCAGCCACGGGAAGACGCCTTGTCCGATCTAAAATAGCCGCATCATGAGTCAAACATCCACCAAGAAAGGCCGCGTTGTCGTCGGCATGTCCGGCGGGGTCGATTCTTCGGTCACCGCCTGGCTGCTCAAGCAACAGGGCTACGAGGTCGTCGGCCTGTTCATGAAGAACTGGGAAGACGACGACGATTCCGAATACTGCTCCACCCGCCAGGATCTCCTGGACGCCGCCAGCGTCGCCGACCTGGTGGGCGTGGAGTTCGAATACGTCAACTTCGCCGCCGAATACAAGGACCGCGTGTTCGCGGATTTCCTGCGCGAATACTCCGCGGGCCGCACGCCCAACCCCGACGTCCTGTGCAATGCCGAGATCAAGTTCAAGGCGTTCCTGGACCACGCCATGGCGCTGGGCGCGGAACACATCGCGACCGGCCATTACGCCCGCGTGCGCGAAGTGCCCGCCGACGGCGGCGGCTCGCAATTCCAGCTGCTGAAGGCGCTGGACGCGTCCAAGGACCAGAGCTACTTCCTGCATCGCCTGAACCAGGCGCAGCTGTCGCGCACGCTGTTTCCGCTGGGCGAAATCCACAAGACCGAAGTCCGGCGCATCGCGCACGAGATCGGCCTGCATAACGCCGCCAAGAAGGATTCCACCGGTATCTGCTTCATCGGCGAGCGCCCGTTCCGGGAATTCCTGAACCGCTACCTGCCCACCGAGCCGGGTCCCATCCTTACGCCCGAAGGGCAGAAGGTCGGCCGCCACGAAGGCCTGTCGTTCTACACGCTGGGCCAGCGCAAGGGGTTGGGCGTGGGTGGCGTCAAGGGCCGGCAGCGGGACGACGGCACAGCCGAGGCCTGGTACGTGGCTCGCAAAGACCTGGAGCGCAACGTGCTGTACGTCGTGCAGGGGCATGACCATCCGTGGCTGCTGTCCAGCAGCCTGACGGCGCAAGACGCAAGCTGGGTAGCGGGACATCCGCCGGCGGCAGGCGCCTATGGGGCCAAGACTCGCTACCGGCAGGCCGATGCGGCGTGCCGCCTGATTGATGCGGCGCCCGAGACGTTTTCACTGGATTTCACCGAGCCGCAATGGGCGGTGACGCCCGGCCAGTCGGCCGTGCTATACGATGGCGAGGTTTGCCTGGGTGGCGGGATCATTCTTTAAGAATGCCCCGCTGCACGTAACCAAGGCCCCCCGGTGCCATGCCCGCGGGGCCTTGTTCATGAGAATAAAACTGAGGAGACGGTTGTGGATGTGACGATGGTGATCTGCCTGCTGGTGCTGGGCGGGGTGGTCGGCTTTGCCGCGGGCTTGCTGGGCATTGGCGGCGGCATGCTGCTGGTTCCCTTTTTGACGATGCTGTTCACCTGGCAGGGCATGCCGGCCGACTTGGTGGTGCACGCCGCGATCGCCACGTCCATGACGTCGATCCTGTTTACCTCCATTTCCAGCGTGCGCGCCCACCAGCAGCGGGGCACCATCAAGTGGCGCATCGTCGCGGCGATGGCGCCGGGCATCATCGTCGGCGGGTTGTTGTCGGGCGGCGCGGTGTTCGCGGCGCTGAGCACGCTGTGGCTGTCGCTGTTCTTCGCGCTGTTCGTGGGGTACTCCGGCTGGAGCATGCTGCGCAACAAGAAGCCCAAGCCCACGCGCCAGATGCCGGGCGTGGTCGGCACCAGCGCGGCGGGTGCGGGCATCGGCTTCCTGTCGGGCCTGGTCGGCGCCGGGGGCGGGTTCCTGTCGGTCCCGTTCATGGTCTGGTGCAACGTGGCCCTGCACAATGCGGTGTCGACCTCGGCGGCGCTGGGCTTTCCCATCGCGCTGGCCAACAGCGTGGGCTATATCGTATCGGGCCTGAACGAAGCCCAGACCTATCCGGGGATGCTCGGCTTCATCTACTGGCCGGCACTGCTGGCGCTGGTCTGCACCAGCGTCCTGACGGCGCCGCTGGGGGCGCGCATGGCCCATCGCCTGCCGGTGCAGACGCTCAAGCGCGTGTTTGCCGCGCTGCTGTTTGCGCTGGCGGCCTACATGCTGTTCAAGGCGTGGCAGACCTGGACGGTTTGATCGCAGAATGAAAACCGGCCGCGGAAAGCGGCCGGAAGATGCGCACGCCCGGTCATGCCGGGCGTTTCTGTTGGGCCGTCAGGCCGTCTTGGGGGCCGTGTCGATGAACGACTGGCGCTGGGACAGCTTGTCGTACAGGCGGGCCAGATGGGGCTGGCCGGTGCGCCAGTCCAGGGTGGCAAAGCGCAGGTCCAGATAGCCGAGGGCACAGCCGACCGCGATGTCCGCGAGGCTGTAGTTGATGCCCATGCAATGGGCGTTGTCGCCCAGGCTTTTGTTCATGGCGTCCAGGCTGGCGTGGATCTTGCCGTATTGGCGTTCGATCCATTCGGGGCTGCGCTGGGCCTCGGGACGCTGGTTTTCCTTGACGATGGTCACGCAGGCATCCAGGACGCCATCAGCGATGGCTTCCCAGCATTTGACGGCCGCGCGGTCGCGGCCCTGCTGAGGAATCAGCCGGGCGACCGGAGACAAGGTATCAACGTATTCAACGATGACGCGCGAATCGAACAACGCGCCGCCATCTTCCATCACCAGGCAGGGGACCTTGCCCAGCGGGTTGTACGTTTGGATCTGCGTGTCGGCGGACCAGACGTTTTCGAGTTCAAGCCGGTAGTCCAGCTTTTTCTCGGCCATGACGATACGCACTTTGCGCACGTAGGGACTGGTAAGCGAGCCGATCAGTTTCATGGAGTCACAAGCGGAGTCGGAAAGCGGCCGAAGTATAGCAGGCTGTATGACGGCCGGAATTGTCCGCAGGGCGGAATCTTCGTCAGTTTGCCACAATGTCGGGTGGCCCCGGATGATAAAATCGCCGGGTTTTCCCATCCGTAGCTTTTTCCCTACCAGACCATGCAAATCGCCGATCAGCTGAGCCAACTTAATGCCCTTTCGCCACTGGATGGCCGCTACGCTTCCCGGGGCGACGCGCTGCGCGGTCTGCTGTCCGAAGCCGGCTTCATGGCGCACCGCGTCGAAGTCGAGGTCGCCTGGCTGATCGCCCTGTCGGACGCCGGCCTGCCCGAGCTGCCTGCTTTCTCCGAGGCCGCCCGCGCGCGCCTGGCCCAGCTGGTCGCCAATTTCTCCGAAGCGGACGCCGGCCGCATCAAGGATATCGAGCGCGTCACCAACCACGACGTGAAGGCCGTCGAGTACTGGCTGAAGGAAAAGGTCGCCGATGACGCCGAACTGGCCCGCGCCGCCGAGTTCATCCACTTCGCCTGCACCTCTGAAGACATCAACAACACCTCGCACGCGCTGATGCTGTCGCGCGCCCGCGATCAAGTTGTGGTGCCGCGTCTGCGCGAAGTGGCCGCCAAGCTGAATGACCTGGCTGTCGCCAACGCCGACCAGCCGCTGCTGTCGCGCACGCATGGCCAGCCCGCCAGCCCGACCACGCTGGGCAAGGAGTTCGCCAACGTGGCCGCGCGCCTGAACCGCGCCATCGCCGCGGTCGAGGCTGTCGAGCCCCTGGCCAAGCTGAACGGCGCAACGGGCAACTACAACGCCCACCTGTCCGCCTATCCCGAAATCAATTGGCCCGAGTTCAGCAAGCGCGTGCTCTCCGGCCTGGGCCTGACCCAGAACCGCCACACCATCCAGATCGAACCGCACGACTGGATGTCCGCGCTGTTCGACGCGATCACCCGCGCCAACATCATCATCCTGGACCTGGATCGCGACATCTGGGGCTACGTGGCGCTGGGCTACTTCAAGCAGCGCCTGAAGGAAGGCGAGGTCGGTTCGTCGACCATGCCGCACAAGGTCAACCCGATCGACTTCGAAAACTCCGAAGGCAACCTGGGTCTGGCCAACGCCGTGCTGCGCCATCTGGCCGACAAGCTGCCGATCTCCCGCTGGCAGCGTGACCTGACCGATTCCACCGTCCTGCGCAATCTCGGCGTGGGCCTGGGCTACTGCCTGGTGGCGTGGGATGCCTGCATGCGCGGCCTGGGCAAGCTCGAAGTCAATACGGCTGCCATCGACGCCGATATCGACGCCTGCTGGGAAGTGCTGGCCGAGCCGGTGCAGACCGTCATGCGCCGCTATGGCCTGCCGCAGCCCTACGAGCAACTCAAGGCCTTGACGCGCGGCAAGGGCATCACCGAAGAAGCTCTGCGAGAATTCATTCAGGGCCTGGCGCTGCCTGAAGAGCCGAAGGCCCGCCTGCTGGCGATGACCCCGCGCTCGTACATCGGCTTGGCCGCCGAGCTGGCCCGGGCGGTATAGTCGCCGTGCCGCGCGCGTCATGCGCGCGGCTTTTACGTTGTACCTACGGGAGATAGCAATGAAGAAGTTGTCCACGCTCGCTGCGCTGGCCTGTATGACGGTGGGTCCGCTGCTGGCGACGTCTGCCTCCGCGCAATTCGCCAAGCCCGAAGATGCGGTCAAGTATCGCCAGTCGGCGCTTTCGCTGATCGGCTCGCATTTCGGCCGCATGGCGCCGGTGGTCAAGGGCCAGGCGCCCTATGACGCCGCGCAGATCAAGGCCAATGTCGATGTTCTGAAGACGCTGTCGGCATTGCCGTGGGCGGGTTTCGGTCCGGGTACGGAAGGCGGCGACGCCCGTCCGGAAGTCTGGAGCGATGCCGCGGGCTTCAAGCAGAAGCAGCAGGCGTTCCAGGACAACATCGTGAAGCTGTCGGCAGCCGCCGATGCAGGCGACCTGGACAAGCTGCGCGCGGCATTCGGCGACGTCGGCGCCAGTTGCAAGGCCTGCCACGATTCGTACCGCAAGAAGAAATAAGGCGCCGGGCCGTCATTCCGGCCTTTCGTTGTTTCAAGCAAAAAGCCCCGTCTCGGGGCTTTTTGTTTTGCGCTTCTTGATTGGGCGCGGTCAGGAGAACGACATGTCGGACACGATCTCGAGCGATCGTATCCACAGCACCAGCCCGGTCACGCAGGCGCCCAGCAGCAGGGCGCGCAGCCAGATGGCCAGGCCGTCCTGTGCGGGCGGCGTGCCGGCGGGGACGTCCTTGGCATCGACGTTGCCGGTGATGATGGCGCGCACCAGACGCTTGCGGCGCACGACGACGTACCAGGTGACGGCCAGCAGGTGGAGGGCGACCAGGCCGATGATGACCCACTCGTTGAGCTTGTGCCAGGACGTCATGGCGCTGGCCGTGGCTTCGGAAACGTGCCCGAACAGTGGGCCCTGCGTCATGATGTCGTCGGTGGTGAACAGGCCGCTGACCGCCTGAAAGCCCACGACCAGCAACAGCGCCATAACCGACAGGGCGCCCAGCGGATTGTGGCCGGCGGGTGCTGCTGCGCCCTTCAGGTAGCGGGCCACGGCGCCGGGGCCGCGAACGAAATGCGCGAACCGGGCATAGCGCGGTCCGGCAAAGCCCCACAGCACGCGAAAGAGGATAAGGCCCAGCGCCGTACAGCCGAAGCGCACGTGCCAGTCCATATACAGGCCGCCCAGCTTTACGCTGACGAACGCGCCGACGATGCAGACGACAAGCGCCCAGTGAAAGAGTCGGGTGGGGAGGTCCCAGATGCGGACCGCGAGACGATTGTTCTGCATGGTGAGATCAGCGGGCTGAAGTTGCAGGGAATTTATCACGCACAAAGCAAACCGCCGCGGGGTAAGCGCGGCGGGGTGGGGTCAGCTCAGCGAGCGTTACGGCGCACCGGTTCGATGCGATGCACATGCTCGTGGCGGAACCGGATGCGCTGGGCGGGCGTCCTCAAAGCGGGCGCGCCGCACGGCACGACTTCGGTGGTGTAAGTGGTGGTGCCGTTGATCGGCGCGTTGAAGATGACCGTGGCGCGGATCTCGGGGCCGTTGGCCGGCTTCAGGTAGACGATGTCGCCGATGTGGATGGGCATGTCGTCGAGCTGGGTATGGGCCGGGCGTCGGATCAGGTCGGTGGTGGTGAAACGAGTATTCATGTTGTGTGTTCTCTTTAGGTTCTAGTTATTGGAAAAGCTGCGTCTTGTCATGGTGTGCGCGTGGCGGCCAAATGCCGGGCACGTGGCCGGATATTCGCGTCGCGCCTTGTCCGCCGGATGTATTGGACAGGCATTACATGACACTAACGCATTGCTGCCGCCGTTCTTTTGCGCATTCTCATGTTTTTTGCGCGCCGGGCCGGCGTTGAGATGCCTTCGTCCAGTCTTGGAGAGCATCGGTCGGGCTGCGGGGCGCAGGCGCGTTGGCGTGCACCCGTGCAGCCCTGGGTGCGCACAGAGTGGGTTGGCTCTGGCGCTCGCGGTGGTTGGACCGCGGCATGCGTCGCTGCTTTCGGAAAAGCAACTTGTTATGTAGGTGTATCTGCTTCAGGCCGATCCGGACTGGCGAAAGGGCGAAGGCGTATGGTTTCCGATGGCGCTCTGGGTTTGCGTATTTTGCGTTGTACTTCGCAAGGACGGCAGAGCTTACGGGGTGGATCTATCTGCTGCAGTCGCTTATAGCGGACATGGCGTACCGGAGCGGTGCGAACACCCGACTGCGTAGATCCAATTGTCGATAATATCGGCAATTGGGCGATTATGCAAGCATTTTGGCCGGATGGACGTCTGGCCGTGTAAAAACCGCCTCAGTGCGACGCGGGGCGGGCCTGGCGTTGGGCCTCGATGATGAGGCCTTCCAGGCGTGGCGACATGCGCAGCGCCACCTGGGCGCTGGTCGTGCCATCTGGCTGCGGCAGGGTTTCCAGCGCCAGCTCGATGCGCTCGTGGTCGAAGGCCTCGGGCGCCGCCTGGATCTCCACATAGCGTTCCAGCAACGCGTCCACGGCCTTCTGGGCGTCGGCCAACGCTTCTTCCGACAGCTTGCCGTGGCCAAGGTACTGGTTCACCACTCGCGCCAGGTCGTTCATGAAGTGGAGCAAGGCGTTCGCGCCGCGGCAATCCGGGAGCGTGAAACCCCAGGGCAGGGGGGAAGCGTTCTGTGTCATGTGGTCAGCCAAGGCAATGTTGCTGGCGGCTGCCTGCCGCCGAATCCGTGATTTTAGAGGACGCGGGCGCTGCGGGCACGGGCGGGCCCGCCCTGTGTCAACTCGCTTCGATGGCAACAAATTTCGCCCCTTCCGGACCCAGGGTCGACGCTACCGGATAATCTTCCGGAATGGCCCATTCCATTTCGGCCGTAATCTGCAGAATCGGAGTGCAAAAGGATGCGCATGAATTTGGTCCGTGCGTGGGTGACAGGCATAGCGGTGGTCTCGATGCTGTTGCTGGCGGCATGCGTCAACAAAGAGCCGCAGGAGCGCGCCGCCTTCATACAGCTTCTGCAGGTCCGCATGAACAACGTGACGCTCGTGCCGATCGGCCTCTTGAGCAAGCCGGAAAAGGAAGCGATCGGCGGCTACGACGACGCGTACGAGGTGATGACGGACTTCCAGGACGCCATGGCCAAGGCCGCCGCGCCGCTGCGCGAGGTCCTGTCCGTGGAGACGATCCGGTCGGTGAGCGACATCGTGGAGCGCAAGGCCAGCCTGCAGGCGGCCCGCAAGACGCTGGCCGACAGCGCCACGCAGGTCCAGGCCGCGCGAAGCAGGGCCGATAAGGCGCGCGCGGACCTGGCGTTGCCCGCGGACCTCGCGCCCGTGTATGAGGGCGTCTACGACGAGGCGGTGACTGCGCCCGCCGCCGACATGATGGAAGCCGCGGCCCGGATGGACGCGGTCGCCCGCGACGCGCTGGCCATTGCGGACTTTGTGGCGGCCAACGCCGCGGACGTGCGCTTCGAGGACGGGCAAACCAAGGTGGCCAAACCCACGTTGCAACAGGAACTGAACCTGCGGCTGCAAGCCCTGAATGCGCAGTCCGACGGGCTGGAAGCCGCGCGCGCCACGCTGCTGCAAGCGGCAAGCGCGGGTACAACGGCGCCATAGCGGTTCGGCAGCCCCATCGCGATCCGAGCGCCGCCCGGCGGCGCTTTGTACAATGCGGCTCTTGCGGCGCATGCCGTGGCGTGGACGGACTATGAGCGAATCTTCAGGCGTGCATTACAGAACCTTCGTGCTTTTGCTCGTGGTGGTCACCATCGCGTTCGGCTGGCTGTTGTGGCCTTTCTATGGGGCCGTGTTCTGGGGCACCATTCTTGCCATCCTTTTCGCCCCCTTGCAGCGCCGCCTGGTGGCGCGCATCGGCGGCCGGCGCAATCTGGCCGCGCTGATCACGCTGCTGCTGGTGCTGCTGCTGGTGATTCTTCCGCTCGTCGTGATCAGCGGGTCGCTGGTGAGCGAAGGTGCCAACCTCTATCAAAGCATCAAGTCTGGCCAGATCAACTTTGGCGCGTACTTCCAGCAGGCCATGGACGCCTTGCCGCCGTCGGTGCATGCGCTGCTGGCGCGCTTCGACCTGGCCGACATCCCCAGCCTGCAGGACAAGCTGAGCGCCGGCGCGATGCAGGCGAGCCAGTTCCTGGCGACACAGGCGTTGAACATCGGACAGGACACGTTCCAGTTCGTGGTCAGCTTCGGCATCATGCTGTACCTGCTGTTCTTCCTGCTTCGCGACGGCCCGCTGCTGTCGGCGCGGCTGCGGCGCGCGGTGCCGCTGAGCGACATGCACAAGCAGCATCTGTTCCGCAAGTTCACGACCGTGGTGCGCGCCACCGTCAAGGGCAACGTCGCAGTGGCGGCCGCGCAGGGCGCGCTGGGCGGCATCATCTTTTCCATCCTGTCGATCCAGGGCGCGCTGCTGTGGGGTGTGATCATGGCATTCCTGTCGCTGCTCCCGGCGATCGGTGCGGGGCTGATCTGGGCGCCGGTGGCCGTGTACTTCCTGCTGACGGGCGACGTGGTCAAGGGCGCCGTGCTCATCGCGTTCGGCGTACTGGTCATCGGCATGGTCGACAACGTGCTGCGGCCCATTCTCGTGGGCAAGGACACGAAGATGCCCGACTACGTGATCCTGATCTCCACATTGGGCGGCATGGCGTTGTTCGGCCTGAACGGCTTTGTGATCGGTCCGCTGATCGCGGCGCTGTTCATGGCAAGCTGGGATCTGTTCTCGCCGGCGGCAAGTGATCCGACGGTCGTCCCCGCAGCGAGCGCGCCGCTGCCGGGCAACCCCGTGGCCGGCACGCCGCCGGCAGCCGGCGGCGCTGCTGCGGGTACGCAGGCAGCACTGGCTCAAGACCGGCACTCCCGCGACGATTGAC
>NZ_JCBANC010000066.1:0-35532 GCF_059760815.1 Achromobacter sp. 1012554356
CCGCCCCGGCCCGCCGCCACACTGGCGCAGGCCGCGCGCGGGCTTGAAGAATTGAGCATTTTTTGGGCGGCTCTTGCTAACATAGCCGCCATGAGTCCGAGCTTCCACCACCGCAATCTTCCCCATTTGCTGCTCTACGCGCGCGAAACGCTGATGGCGCATTTCCGCCCCATTCTGCACGCAGCCGGCGTCACCGAACAGCAATGGCGGGTCTTGCGCACGTTGAGCGAGGTGGGCTCCCTGGAACCCAATCAGATCGCCCGCGCCTGTCAGATCCTGAGCCCCAGCCTCACGCGCATGCTGGCCGGCATGGAAGAGCAAGGGCTCATCAAGCGCACGCGCTCCAGCGCCGACCAACGCCGCCAGGAAATTTCCCTGACCGCCAAGAGCAACAAGCTCATCGACCGCATGCGGCCCCAGGTCGACGCGAAGTACCAGGAAATCGAAGAGCGGATCGGCAAGGAACTGCTGGAGCGCCTGTACGCCGATGTGGACGCGATGGTCGATCTCATCAAGCGCGACGGCCCCACGCGCGATGCCGGTACGCCTTGAACGTCAACCCCCCTCCTTCCTCCACGATCCCCAGTCCATGGACCTCCTGACCAACACGTTCAAGCAAGCCCTGCGCGACGGCAAACCTCAGATCGGCCTGTGGGCCGGCCTGGCCAGCGCCTATACCTCGGAAATCCTTGCCGGCGCCGGATTCGACTGGCTGCTGATCGACGGCGAGCACGCACCCAATACGCTGGACTCCACCCTTGCCCAATTGCAAGCCGTGGCCGCCTATCCAGTCGCGCCCGTGGTGCGTCCGGCATGGAACGACCCGGTGCAGATCAAACAGATTCTGGACACGGGAGCGCAGTCGGTGCTGGTGCCCATGATCCAGTCCGCGCAAGAAGCCGCCGCCGCCGTGGCGGCGGTCCGCTATCCGCCGCAGGGCATCCGTGGCGTGGGCAGTGCGCTGGCGCGCGCGTCGCGCTGGAACCGCATTCCCAACTACCTTGAACGCGCCAACGACCAGATGTGCGTGCTGGTGCAGATCGAAACGCCGGACGGCATCGCGGCGCTGGACGAGATTCTTGCCGTGGACGGCGTGGATGGCGTCTTCATTGGACCGGCCGATCTGTCGGCCAGCATGGGCTATCTGGGCCAGCCGGAACATCCCGTGGTCGAGAAGACCATCGACGACGCCATTGCGCGCATCGTGCGGTCCGGCAAGGCGGCTGGCATCCTGCACAGCGGCGTGACGCAGGCCAGGCACTACCTGTCCTTGGGCGCGACCTTCGTGGCGGTGGGCGTCGATGCGGTGCTGCTGGCGCGCGCGGCCGAAGCGTTGGCGGGCGAGTTCAAGGAACTGGCTGCGGTCGCCGCGAGCAAGGGTCCGTACTGACGCGCACGGCGGCGCGTCCACCACAGCCAGACGCCGGTCACGCTTAGCGCCAGCGTGACCACGCCGACCAGCGCCACCATCAGCTGCAACGGCCAGCCCCAGAACGCCGCCATGTGCAGGCTGGTCAGCCAATGCTTGACGGTGTCACCGGCGGCCCGGCCCGTTGGAAGATGGCTGCCCGCCAATTGCCCATCCACCGCATTGAACACGACGGACGTGGCCCCGCTGCGCGCGCGCAGATCCCGGCTGCTGCGCACGCTGTAGCGATACAGCATGCGGCGCGCATCCAGCGCCAACCAGTGTTCGCCGAGCACGACGAACCCCTCGCGGGCAGCCAGCGCGGCCATCAGCCGCCGCCCCGTATCGCGAGCTTGCGCGGGCGGCATCGGGTCGCCCGCGCTTGCCGCGGCCGCGCGCCGGGGATCGGCCTGATAGCTCAGCGCGGCGCGCATCACCGGATCGTAGACGGTCGGCAGGTTGAGTGCGACGCTGCTCCATGCCATCAGCGTCAACGCGGCCCACAGCCACAGCCCCCCGGCCCGATGCAGATCGAAATTGCGCTTATGCGGACCGCCCTGCCAGCGAATCCGCCAGGCGGGCGCCCAACGCTGCCACGCGGATGATGCCGTCTTGCGCACGCGGGTTCGCGCCGGCAGCGTGAGCCACGCGCCGACAAATCCATCGAGCGTCCACGCCAATGCGACGATGCCGAGCAACAGCTCGCCGATGCCCTCGAACAGCAGCGCCGTATGGAGCCGATGCAGGAACGGCATCAGGTTGCGCAGCCCTTCACCCAGATCGCCCCATCGGCGCAGGCCCAGGATGGCGCCGGTATACGGGTCGACGAATACCTCGTGGAGCACCGGCGCGGCCGCGCCCGCCTCGGGCAGCCAGACCGGGAACGGCACGCTGCGGCCAGCCTGCGCGCCGAGCGGCGTCGCGGGCATCACCGCCCCCGGCACGAATCGGGCCACGTGGTCACGCAGCGTCAACGCGTCCAGCCGTGCGGCATCCGCCGAAGACGGCGCCACGCGATGCAATGCCGGCGCGGCCGCGGCATCCAGCGTGTCGTACCAGGCCAGCGGGATGCCGGTCAGCGCCACCAGGCAAAGAAAGCCGGCCAGCACCAGGCCGGTCCAGCGATGCAGCCGCAGCAGCGCGGCGCGCAGGCTCACCAGCGGTAGCTCACCGTGCCGATGATGCGGCGCGGCTCGCCGTAGTCGCACACGCCGTTGTAGCAAATCGACGGGAAGTAGGTCTTGTCCGTCAGGTTGGTGACGTTAAGTGCATAGAGCCACGGGCCGCTTTCATAACTGACGCGCGCATCGATCAGCGTGTAGCCCGCGCCGCCTAGTGAACCGCTGGACGGCCGGTCGGGACGCGCCGACACATAGCGCAGGCCGGCGCCGGCCTTCAGCCCCATCAGCACCCACTCCGACAGGTTCACGTCGGTCCACAAGGAAGCCGCGTGGCGGGGTGTGTTGAAGCGCTCGCCCTCTTCGCCCGGCAGATTGCTCTTGACCACCCGGGCGTCGGTGTACGTGTAGGCTGCAATCACATCGACCTGCGGCGTGACGCGTGCGCGCGCCTCGATCTCCAGACCGCGCGAGCGCACCTTGCCGGTCTGCACCAGAAAGGTCGGATCGACCGGATCCGGCGTGAGCACGTTCTTGCGCTCCAGATTGAACAGCGCCGCGCTCAGCATGACGTCTTGGCCGGCGGGCTGGTATCGGATGCCGACCTCGTACTGCGTCCCGCGGCTGGGCTCGAAGCTGCCTTCGGTGCGGTCACGCCCGCTGGTGGGTTCGAACGACTGGCTGAAGCTGACATACGGCGCCAGGCCGTTGTCCGCCAGATACACCACGCCGGCTCGGCCGGTGAAGGCGGTGTCCTTGTCGTTCGAATTGGTGGACGGCGCGTGCAAGGCGCGGTTCTCGGCGCGCACGTTGTCATATCGTCCGCCCAGCAGCACCACGACCTTGTCCGCAATCTTCAGCTGATCCTGCAGGTAGATGCCAAGGCGATGCTCGGTGTTGCGGCGCTGCTGCCAGGGCAACACCACGACATCGCCGGGCAGGTACACCGGGTCGAAGACGTCGATGGGCCGCAGATTGCCGCGCAGGCGATCGCTGTTGTAGGTGGACCGCGTGTAGTCGAAGCCCGCAAGAATCGTCTGCGTCACGGCCCCCGTTTCGAACCGCTTTTCGATGTTGGTGTCGATCGTCTGCACCGTGGTGCGGTCGTCGAAACCGCGTGCCGACCGGGACACCCGCCGCTGCGTCGCGGCGTCCACGTCGCCTTGCAGCAGCACGTAGCGCATGGTCAGGTCCGCGTCGTAGTAGCGCATCGAGGTGCGGAATTTCAGCGTGTCATTGAACGCATGCTCGATCAGCACGGCCAGCGACGTCGATTCGACATCGAAGCGGTTGTTGTTGGGCTCGCCCAGAAAGCGCGAACGCGGGATCTGTCCGTTCGGGTTGGTCCAGAGCGAGCCGGTGACCGGCACCTCGGTCGGATTGATCGTCTTGATGCGCTGATAGTTGGCCAGCAGCGTGACCGAGGTGGCCGCTGACGGGCGCCACGTCAACGCGGGCGCGATGTAGGTGCGATCGTCGGCGCTGTAGTCGATGAATTGCTTGCTCTCGCGGAACAGGCCGGTCAGGCGATAGGACCACACCCCGGCCTCGTCGATCGGACCGCCGATGTCCGCCGAAATCTGCCGGCGGTCATAACTGCCGCCGTCCAGATTGATCTCGCCCATCGTTTCGCCGGGCGGACGCTTTGTCACGGTATTGACGATGCCGCCCGGCGCCGCAGCCCCATACAGCACCGATGACGGCCCCCGCAGCACTTCGACCCGCTCCAGTCCGTATGGCTCCTGCTTGCCGTTGTACTGATTGATCATGTAGCGCATGCCGTCGCGGTAATAGCTGCCGGTCTGCGGGTTGGCTTCGAAACCGCGGATGCTCATCGTGTCTTCGAACATCGAGCTCTTGGCGACGATGCCGGGCATGATGCCGGGCGTATAGCCCAGCGCCTCTTGCAGGTTCTGCGCCTTCTGAACGCGGATCTGCTCGGCGCTCACCACCGAGATCGACTGCGGCGTTTCGATGATCGGCGTATCGGTCTTGGTGGCCGTGGCGCTGTTCGTGGCGGCGATGCCCAGCACCGGGCCATCCGGGCGTTCGACCTGGGCGGTCACCGCGATCGGTTCCAGCTGCGTCACGTCCTGGCGGCCTTGCCGCAGGACGAAGCCGCCATCGGGCAGACGTTCCGCCACGAGACCGGTGCCGGTCAGCAGCGCGGCCATCCCTGCCTCGGGCGAATATCGACCGCGCACGCCGGGGCTTTGCCGGCCGCTGCTCAGATCACCGTGGCCGCTGACAAAGAGGCCAGCTTCGGCGGAGAACAGGTTGAGCACCTGGCTCAACGGCCCGGCTGGGATGTCGTAGTCGCGGACCTGCGTCTGTGCGGACTGCGCATACACGGCGCTTAGGGGCGCCCCGCCGCTCAGCATCACGCCGATGGCAAGCGCCAGCGGGGCGATGCGCGCGCGGCGGATCGGACGGATGGAAAAAACAGTGAGGGGGTTGGTCATGCCACGGATCCGCGATATGGGTGTTGAATTGCCCATAGGCCGGATGAGCGCGGCAAAAGCGGCAAACTATTTTGTAACAGCGGTGGGATCAGGGGGCTTTCAGCGCGGTTGCAGCGTCGTCCACCAGGGCAGCGGCTGGCTGATACGCACCGGCAGGGCCTCGCTTAACAAGCGCAGCGCGCGGTCGCTGTCATGCAGCGGGAATGTGCCTGTCACACGCAAGTCCGCCACGTCGCTGGCACAGCCGAGATGACCGCGGCGGTAGCGCGCCAGTTCCGCCACCACCTGCGCCAGCGGCGCCTCCTCGAATTGCACGATGCCGCGCGTCCAGTTGTGGTCGTCGGCCCGCAGCGTTGCGGGCGCGTCGATGCCTTGCGATCCGCCGCGCATCCGCATGCCGGCGTCGACCCGAACCCCCGCAGGCGGCGCGCCCGCGAAATGTGCCTGCACCGCGCCCTCCAGCACGGCGAGCGTGGTTTCGCCGTCAAGGCTGCGCACGTTGAACCGCGTGCCCAACGCCTGCAACCGCCCTTCGGGCGTGTCCACCACAAACGTGCGATCCGGGTCAGCCGCGGTGGCGATCATGATTTCGCCGCGCAGCAGCACCAGGCGGCGCTGGTCGCGGGTGTAATCGACCTTCACGGCGGTATCGGTATTGAGTCGAATCTGGGTGCCGTCGGCAAGCCGGCTTTCTTTCGATCCGCCCACCGGGGTGACCAGATCCGCCTGCCACGCCGCCCAGGTTCGGCGGCCGGCCGGCGACTGCGCCACGCCCAGGCCCAAGAGTCCCGTCGCGCCCGCGATCAGCGCAACCGTCAACAACCGGCGGCGCTCGCGCCGGCCCTGCGCGGCGGCATTGAGGCTGGCCACGCTGGCCTCGCGGCCCATCGGCTGCGCGATCAGCGCATCGAACTGCGCGCCCACGTCCTCGACACGTTGCCACGCCCGGCGATGCGCGTTGTCGGCGTCCATCCACGCCTGCCACCGTGCGCGCTCCTGCTCGCTGGCCGCCCCCGAGCTCAGCAACGCATACCAATGCGCGGCGGCCTCAAGAATGCGCGGGTCGACAGCGGCGGCGCCCATCACCGTCCTGCCTCATCGCCGTGAAATCCAACGGGTTGCAGATCGGCGTCGAGCAGAAAGCACAGCATGGCTTGCGCGATGTCGTTGCGCACCGTCCGCTCGGACACGCGCAGCTCCGCCGCGATAGCCGGATGCGTCATGCCGTGGATGCGGTGCATCAGGAAGGCGGCGCGCGCACGCACGCCCAGGCGATGAAGCTTGCGGTCGATTTCGACCAGCGCCTGGAGCGCCTGGAGTTGCACTTCGGGGGATGGGTGGGTGACTTCGGGACGCGATGCCAACGTGTCGGCCCACGCCAGTTCAATATCCCGGCGGCGCCAGAAATCGACCAGCAGGCCGCGCGCGATCGTGGTCAGGAATGCCCGGGGCTCGCGCACATCGGCAATGGCGTGCCGCCGCACCAGCAAGGTCAGGAAGGTGTCCTGCGTGAGGTCGGCGGCCTGATGATTGTCTTGTAGACGGCGATTCAGCCATTTCTGCAACCAGCCGCAGTGCGCGGTGTACAGGGCGGAAAGCGATGCGCCAACTGCGTGCTCTCGGTCCGACACGGCGAGCATCCATAATGGAAATGATATTTATTATTATACAAACAATGGATGGTCCGATCGGATGGGGGACGCGACCTCAGTCCAGCACCACGCCCGACTCGCGCACCGCGGCCTCCCATTGCCGGGCCTCGTCGCGCCACGCCTTGCCGAACGATGCGGGCGTGTCCTGTCCGGGAACGAAGCCGTTGGCAAGGTAGGCCTGCCGCACCTCGGGCAGACCCAGCACCTCGTGCAAGACGGCTGCAAAGCGCGCGATGCGGTCCGGCGGCGTGCCCTTCGGCGCGGCAAAGCCCCACCAGTTGCCCTGCACCGCGTCCGGCATGCCGGCCTCTTTCGCGGTCGGCACGTCGGGCAACGCGGCAAACCGTTCCGGCGAGGCCACCGCCATCGCCCGGACCTTGCCCTGCGGCACATAGGCGGCCGCAACGCTATAGCCACCGATGTAGAGCTGCACCTCGTTGGCCAGGAGCGCCTGCACACCGGGCGCCGCTCCCCGGTAGGCAATGTGCGTCATGTCCGCACCCATCGCCTTCGACAGGCGATACGCCGACAGGTGCGGCGTCGTGCCCATGCCTGGCGAGCCGTAATTGAGCTTGCCCGAGTGTGCGCGCGCGTACTGCTGGAACTGCCGCCAGTCGGCAGCCGGCGCCTGCGCGCTGACGTAGACGAAGGCGGGCACGTCCGCCAGCTTGCCCACCGGCGCCAGATCGGTCAGCGGATCGAAGCCGAGCTTGCGGTACAGGAACTGATTGATGACGAAGTTGTTGGCCGCGCCCAGCACCAGCGTGTAGCCGTCGGGCTTGGCGCGCGCCACGTCCTGCATGCCGATGTTGCCGCCCGCGCCGGTCTTGTAGTCCACCACCACGGGCTGGCCCAGGCGCTTTTCCAGCAGCGGCTGGATCTGCCGCAAGGCGACGTCGCCCGCCGCGCCCGGCGCGTACGGCAGCACCACGCGGATGGGATGCTCGGGATACTGGGCGCTGGCCGCAGGCGGCACAAGGGCCAGGGCCGGGGCCAGCGCGGCCAGGACGGATACGGCACAAGCTCGATACGGCATCGTGTTCTCCCTGGCCGTCCCGGCGTCGCTGTCCGGGCGGCCGGCCTTGCAACGTTTCGGGTGCTACAGGTCGATACGCATCAGATCGTGGGCCAGACGCAGCGGACCCGGGTAGTGCTTGCGGATGTCGGACACGATCTCATCCATCAGGTGCGGCCCCATGAGTTCCACGGGCAGATGCTTGGCCGCCGCGCGCTTGAGGACCGGACTGGTGGAATCGAAGTGGCCGAAGTGCGTGGCCACCAGGCTTTTCACATTGGCCTCGCGTGCGATCTTGCCCAGGTCCGTCGGGCTGGTGTGGGCATAGGTGCCGACGCCGGTCTTGGCGCGGTGCGCGATGAACGACTCGGGAAAGGTGCACTCGTGGATGAGCAGGTCCGCATCCTTGGCCAGGCGCACCATCGCCGCACAGGGCGCGGTATCGCCGCTGAAGGCGATGACCTTGCCTTCCGCCTCGACACGCACGCCGAAACACTCACAGACATCGCGCGGAATGTGTTCCACCCAATCCACCGAAATGCGCACCTTGTCGTCCTCGAACACCACGCCGGGACTCACCTCGCGCACTACGGGCCGCATCGCTTCCAGATTGCGCTGGCGCACGGGGTATGCGGCGCGCGCCTGGAAATCGGTGTGGTACGCACCGTTTTCGAACAGGTGGTCCACGAAGTGCTTCGTGCCCTTCGGGCCCAGCACCAGGGGCGAGCCTTCCTTATTCAGAATCCAGCTTGAAATGACGAAATACGGGTAGTCGCAGATGTGGTCGTGGTGCAGGTGGGTCAGAAAGACAAACCCCACCTTGGCGGGATCGACATTGGCCCGCACCATCTGCCGCGTCGCGCCCTCGCCGCAGTCGAACAGGTAGTGCCGGTCGTCGTCCAGCGTCAGCAGAATCGCGGACTGCGCCCGGTCGGGATCCGGCAGCGCCGCGCCAGTCCCCAGCATGGTGATCTTCATCGGCAACCTCTCTGGTCAAAAGCATGGGCTCGCATGAGCACGAAGCCAGTATAGGAACGGGGTGCATACCGAACGATCAATTATTAGAATGCTGTGAAAACCGTTAGGAATCACTGCACCATGCCCGCCAGCCCCCGCATTCCCGACCTGCGCCACATCAGCGGACGCCTGCGCCTGCGCCACCTTGACCTGCTGCACGCGCTGCACGCGCTTGGAAGCGTGCACAAGGCCGCGGCGCGGCTGGGCATGACCCAGCCCGCGGCCAGCAAGCTCTTGCTGGAACTGGAGGACATGTTCGGCGTGCCGCTATTTGTGCGTTCGCGGCGGGGCATCACGCCGACCGCTTTCGGGCAGGCGCTTGCCGGCAAGACGGACGTGCTGCTGGCCGATCTGGCCGGCGCGCGCAACGAGATCGCCGCCTTGGCCGCCGGCGCGCGCGGCCGCATCCGGGTCGGCGTGCAGCCGGTGGCCCTGCCCGTGCTGGTGCCGCGCGCCATCCAGCGCATGCGCGACCACCATCCCGGCGTCACTGTCATGCTGCACGAGGGTGCGCACGATGCGCTGCTGGACAGCCTGGCCCGCGGTGAACTCGACTGCGTGCTGGGCCGCCTGATGCTCGATGCCGCCCAGGCGGTGTTCCGCACAGAAGTGCTGTACGAAGAGCCGATATGCGTGGTGGCGCGCAAGGGGCATCCGCTGGCGCGGTCGACGCGCATCACCGCTGCGGCGCTTGCGCGTCAGGACTGGATCCTGCCGCCGCCCGATGCGCCGCTACGCCAGCGGATCGACGCCTACTTCGCGCAGCAGGGACTGGCGCTGCCCGCGCCTGTCGCCGAATCGGTATCGCTGCTGGCCAATGAAGTGCTGCTGCGCGGCGCGGACATGCTGGCCGCCATGCCGCGCGCCGTCGCGCATCACTACGCGGATCTGGGCGTACTGGCGATCCTGAAGTTCAAGCCGGACTGGAGCTTGCCGGCGGTAGGCGTCGTGCAGCGGGCGCACGTGGAACCGACTGCGGCGCTGGCCCATTTCCTGGATGCGCTGCGCAGCGAAGCCCGCGACTTGCAGGACGTGCGGCCAACGCGCCAGTGAGCAACGCGGCGCCTGCGCTGAGCACAAAAAACGCACCCGAAGGTGCGTTATGCATCCGTGCAGCGGCAACGTTCAGGAGCGGCCCGCCAGACTGCCGCCGCCATCCACACCCAGCACCTGACCGGTGATGAAACCGGCGTCGTCCGACAGCAGGAAGGCGATGGCGGCGGCCACTTCGGCCGGGGTGCCCAGGCGCTTCATGGGAACGGAAGCCAGCGCGCGCTTTTCGTTGTCGCTGCCGGCGGGCCGGGTGGCACGGAACATTTCGGTTTCGATGGGGCCCGGCGCCACCGCATTGGCCGTGACGCCATACTCGGCCAGTTCCAGCGCCCAGGTGCGGGTGCAGCCCACCAGCGCGCTCTTGGCGGCCGAATACGCGGTGCGGTCGAGCGCGCCGTGGATGGAGCGGCTGACCACGTTGACGATGCGGCCGGCGCGGCGCACCTTCATCGATTCGATGAACGCCTGCGTCACCTGCACCGCCACGCGCACGTTCAGGTCCAGCACGTTGTACAGCGTGGCCAGGTCGATTTCGCCCAGGGGCTGGGGCGACACGAGGCCCACATTGTTGACGACGGCGTCGACGGGGAATTTTTCGCGGATTTCGCGCAGGACTTCTTCGGTACGGCCGGCATCGGCCAGATCACAGGCGTACAGATAGCCCGGGAAATCGACATCGGTCGTGTTGCGCGCGATACCAACCACGTGACAGCCCATGTCGGACAACCGCTGAGTAAGCGCCCAGCCTATGCCTTTGGTGGCGCCCGTAATGAGCACGCATTTGTCCTTCATGGATTGAAACCTCGCAGTCTGTTTTCTTGGTCAAAAACGGGCGCCTGAGCGCCCGGTTTCCAAAGTAGACACCATCCGGCGCCGCCTGTCTTGTCATTTGCGCAGCAATTATTGCCCACCGGACGCTGCGCCGCCGCGGGTCAGGCGTCCCGGGTGACCGGGACGCGCGGGGCCAGCGCGCACAGCAGTTCATAGCCGATGGTGCCGGCCGCGCTGGCGACTTCATCCACCGACGGGCCGTCTTCGCCCCACAGCGACACCGGCGATCCGACCCCGGCGGACGGCACGGGGCCCAGATCCACGACCAGCATGTCCATGGACACCCGTCCCAGCAGTTGGGTCCGGATGCCGGCAACCACGACCGGCGTGCCGGTGGTGGCGTGGCGCGGGTAGCCGTCGGCGTAACCGCAGGCCACGATGCCCAGGCGCATGGCGCGTTCGGCGCGGAACAGCGCGCCGTAGCCGACGGAGTCACCGGCCTTGATTTCCTGCACCGCAATGATTTCGGAGCTGAGCGACATGGCGGGCTTCAGGCCGAACGAGGAGGCGTCGGCATCCGCGAAGGGCGACGCGCCATAGAGGCAGATGCCCGGCCGCACCCAGTGCGTCTGGCTTTCGGAGCCGACGGCGATGTCGGCAAAGCGCAGGGCGGCGGCCGAATTGCACACGCTGATCGAACCGGGCAGCTTATGCGTCACCGAATTGAAGACGCTCAGTTGTTCGTTCACGCCTTGCGGACCGTCGGCGCAGGCGAAATGGGTCATTTTGCCGACCGAGCCCAGCGTGCCCTGCTGCTGCAGCAGCGCGGCGCGCTCGTAGGCGGCGGGATAGGCCGTCGGGCTGAAACCCAGCCGGTTCATGCCGCTGTTGAGCTTGAGCATGATGTCCACGCGGCGCGACAGACGGGCGCGGGCCAGCATGTCGAGTTGGTCACGGTGGTGGACGGTGCTGCTGAGGTGGTAGCGGTCGACGATGTCGAGATCCGACGGGTTGAAGAACCCTTCCAGCAGCAGGATCGGTCCACCCCAGCCGGCTTCGCGGCAACGCACGGCTTCTTCGAGGTCCAGCATGGCCAGGCCTTGGGCCTTGGAAAAACCCGCCACGGCCTGTTCGATGCCGTGCCCGTAGGCGTTGGCCTTGATGACCGCCCAGATCGACGGCGGCAGCCCGGCGGCCGCGGCGGCGGTCTGGTCCAGGTGGCGGCGCACGGTGGCCAGATTGTGCGCAAGAGCGGAAACGGAAACGGTGGCGGATATGGGGCGCGGCATGTTGTGAGATCCTGTGGCGTCCAAGTCTAACTGATCGCCGTCCCCGGCGGCAGCGCGCCGGATCAAGCGCGGGCGACTACTCTAAAATGAGACCGTTTTCCGCTTTGCGCCGTCCTTGCAGGTCCGATCCTGCCCACTGGCCTCTTTTTATGTCCATCGATCACTACGAGAATTTTCCCGTTGCCTCGCTGCTCTTGCCGCGCAGGCTGCGCGGCGCCGTGACCGATATCTACCGGTTCGCCCGCGCCGCGGACGACATTGCCGACGAAGGCAGCGCGACCGACGAGGAGCGCCTGGCCCAGCTCGCCGCGTTCCGCACCGAGCTGCATCGCATCGGCGCCGAACCCGGCACGCCCCCCGCTCCCGGCCTGCCGCCCCTGTCCGACATCTTTGCGCCGCTGGCGCAGACGATCGCCCGGCACCAGTTGCCGATCACGCCTTTCTACGACCTGCTGTCCGCGTTCGAGCAGGACCTGACCGTCAAGCGCTACGAGGACTACGCCACCCTCATGGATTACTGCAGCCGCTCGGCCAACCCGGTCGGCCGCCTGATGCTGCACCTGTTCGAAGCCAGCACGCCGCAGAACCTGACCGAGTCCGACGCCATCTGCACCGGCCTGCAGCAGGTGAACTTCTGGCAGGACGTGCGGGTGGACTGGCACAAGCACCGCGTCTACCTGCCGCAGGAAGACCTGCGCCGCCACGGCGTGTCGGACGAAGACCTGGCCGCCTGCCGCCTTACGCCTGCGTGGCGCGAGCTCATGGCCTTCCAGGTCGACCGCACACGCGCGCTGCTACACTTCGGCGCTCCGCTGGCGCGCCGCCTGCCGGGCCGCATCGGCCTGGAGCTGCGCCTGGTGGTGCAAGGCGGGCTGCGCGTCCTGGAGCGGATCGAGGCGAGCGGCTACGATGTATTCATGAATCGCCCCGAATTGGGCGCCAAAGACTGGGCCATCATGTTGTGGCGCTCCATCAAGTAACAGGCCGTGCCTAATGACCCCTGACGAGTATTGCCAGGAAAAAGCCGCCAAAAGCGGTTCCAGCTTCTACTATTCCTTCCTGTTCCTGCCTCCCGAGCGCCGGCGCGCCATCACGGCCCTGTACGCGTACTGCCGCGAAGTGGACGACGTGGTCGACGAGTGCACCGACCCGTCGCTGGCGCGCATCAAGCTCGCCTGGTGGCGCACGCAGATCGACCAGATGTTCGACGGCAAGCCCGACCATCCCGTCACGCGCGCATTGCAGCCGCATCTGGAAAGCTGTTCGATCACCCGTGACCGCCTGCTGGCCGTGATCGATGGCATGGAAATGGACCTGGACCAGACCCGCTACCTGGACTGGCCCGGCCTGCGCAAGTATTGCTGGCACGCGGCCGGCGTCGTGGGCGAACTGTCCGCCGGCGTGTTTGGCTATTCCGATCCCAAGACGCTGGTCTACGCCGAAAAGCTGGGCCTGGCGTTCCAGATGACCAACATCATCCGCGACGTGGGCGACGATGCCCGCCGCGGCCGCATCTATATCCCGGTCAACGACATGCAGCAGTTCGAGGTCAAGGCCTCGGACATCCTGAATGGCGAGTATTCCGATCGCTTCACCGCGCTGATGAAGTTCCAGGCCGACCGCGCCCGCGAGCTCTACCGCGAGGCGATGAGCAACCTGCCCGAGGCCGACCGCCGCGCGCAGCGTCCGGGACTCATGATGGCCGCCATCTACCATGCGCTGCTCGACGAGATCGAGCGCGACAACTGGCAGGTGCTCCACCAGCGCATTTCGCTCACCCCATTGCGCAAACTCTGGCTCGCCTGGAAAACCTGGGTGGGCGGCGGACGCGGCCTGGTCCGCCGGTTGGCCCGGTGAAGGCGGCGGTCATTGGCGCAGGCTGGGCCGGCTTGGCGGCCAGCGTTGCCCTGCGCGAAGCCGGCGCCAAGGTTACGGTTTTCGAGGCTGGGCACACCCCCGGTGGACGCGCGCGGCGCGTCTTTCACGGTGACTTCGAAGCGCCGCTGGACAACGGCCAGCACCTCTTGTGCGGCGCCTACAAGGAAACCCTGGCGCTGATGCGCCGCGTGGGCCGCAACCCGGACGCCCTGCTGATGCGGCGTCCCTTGCGCCTGGCAAGCCTGGACGGCCGCTTCAACCTGTCCGCCCCGCGCCTGCCGGCGCCGCTGCACATGGCCCTGGCCGTCCTGCGCGCGCGTGGCGTCTCATGGAGCGACCGGCTTGCGATGCTGCGCCTGATGCGCGGCCTGAAGACCATGTCCTGGTCGCCGCCGCGCGACTGGACCGTGCTGCAACTGCTGCACTATCACGCGCAGTCCGACGTGCTGATCCGGCAGATGTGGGAGCCCCTTTGCCTGGCCGCGCTGAACACGCCGATCGCCACGGCCAGCGCCGTGCTGTTTGCCCGCGTGCTGCGCGATAGCCTGGCAGGCGCGCGCGAAGACAGCGATCTGCTGCTGCCGTGCACGGACCTGTCGACGCTGTGGCCCGACGCCGCCGCGCGTCAGGTCACCATGCGCTATGGCAGCACGGTGCGCCAGCTGCATCCGTCCGCCGACGGCATCGACATCAACCAGGAACGCTTTGACGCGGCCGTGCTGGCCGTGCCGCCCACCTTCGCCGCGCGCCTGTTGGATGGTCCGCTACGCGAGGCCGGCGCCACCGGGCTGCTCGATGCGCTCAAGGCCTTCGACTATCTGCCCATCGCCACGCTGAACATCCGCCTGGCCGGCCCGTGGCGGCTGCCCGAGCCGATGATGATGCTGCGCGAAGATGCGGCCCGCGGTCATGCCGGCCAGTGGCTGTTCGATCGCGCCCAGCTCGCGGGCGACACCAAGGCTGGGGAACTGGCCGTGGTGGCCAGCGCGGCAATCGGCATGAGCGAACGCAACCGGCGCCAAGTGATTGAAGCCCTGATCGATCAGGTGGCCGAACAGGCCGCGGCGCATCCGCTGCGGCTGCCGCCGATGCCCGAGGTGGCGGCGGCCGAACTGTTCATTGAAAAGCGCGCGACGTTTGCCGCGGTGCCGGGCCTGACCCGCCCGCTGAACTCCACGCCGTGGCCCACGCTGGCATTGGCGGGCGACTGGACGGACACCGGCTATCCCGGCGTGCTGGAAGGCGCGGTACGCAGCGGCCTGCAGGCGGCTCGCGTGCTCAATCCCCGCTCGGACTAGAAAAGATCAGGCGGGCAAGCAGCCCGCCCTTTGCGCACCGGTCAGGCCGGCTTTGTCCCAAACAGGTCGGCCTGGCGCGGATCCGCCGCGGCCAGGTCGTAGCCGATCTGCCCGGCGACCTCGCGCAGGATGTTCTGCGCAAGATTGAAGGCCGTATTGGCCGCCGGCACGCCCGCGTAGATCGCGTTCTGCAGCAGCACTTCCTTGAGTTCGTCGGGCGTCAGGCGCGAGGCATCCTGTGCCGTCAAGGCGGCGCGCACGTGCAGTTCGAATTCTTCCCAACGGCCCAGCGACAACGTCACCGCCAGCACCATCATGCGGCGCGCCTTGTGCGGCAGGCCTGGACGGCTCCAGATATCGTGCCAGGCATAACGCGTGATCATGTTCTGGTAGTCGGCGGTGAACGTGGTGGCGCGATCCAGCGACCGCTGCACCCATTCGTCGCCAAGCACGGCGCGGCGGTTTTCCAGGCCACGCTCAAAATCGTCTTCCCGGCTCATCTGGTCAATCTCCATTCGGATCGGGGGCTGGCGCGTGCGAACGATGCCGCGCCCGCCCCCGGATGATCAATTCACCTGGATGTTATTGGTTTTCACGACCTCGGCCCAGCGGGTCTGTTCGGCATCGACAAACTTGGCGAAGTCGGCGGCGCTACTGCCGACCGGCGTCAGGCCCAGCTTGGCAAGCTTCTCGCGGGTATCGGGACGCGCCAGCGCCTTTTGCACGAGCTCCTGCAGCTTGGCCACCACTTCCGGGCTGGTGCCCGCCGGCAGGAAGAAGCCGTTCCACTCGACCACGTTGAAGTTCTTGATGCCGGCTTCGCCCACCGTCGCCACGTTGGGCAGTTCGGGCATGCGCTGCGACGACGAGACCGCCAGCGCCTTGAGCTTGCCGCCGGTGACGTAGTTCAGGCTGGACGCGGCGTTGGCGAAGTAGACGTCGACCTGACCGCCCATGACGTCCACGATGGCCGGCGCGCCACCCTTGTAGGGCACGTGCACCATATCCAGGCCCGCATCCTTCTTGAGCAGCTCGGCGGCCATCTGCGCCAGGCTGCCCGGTCCATAGGACGCGAACGTCAGGCGGCCGGGCTTGGCGCGCGCCGCATCGATGAAGTCCTGCAGGTTGTTGAAGCTGGAACCGGGCGCGGCCACCAGGATGTTGGGCACGCTGACGGCCTGCGAGACCGGAATGAAGTCCTTCTTGGCGTCATAGGGCAGCTTGCGCAGCACCGGATTGATCGAGAAGGACGACGCGTCGAACAGCACCGTGTAGCCATCGGGCTTGGCCCGCGCCACGAACGCCGCGCCGATGGAGCCGCTGGCGCCGCCCTTGTTCTCGATCACCACGCTCTGGCCGGCGACTTCGCCCATGCCTTGCGCGATGATGCGCGCGGCGTTGTCCGCGCCGCCACCGGCGGAATACGGCACCACCACGGTGATGGGCTGCTCGGGGTAGCCGGCGGCGTGTGCGGCGCCAAACGTGGCGGCCAGGCCGATGGCGGCGGCCAGCGGACGAATTGCGGCCAGGGCCGTGCGACGGGTTTTCTTCATGTGTGCTCCTCGGGTCTCCCCTGTGGGGATGTTCGATCGGTCAAGGGTCGTGGCGCGAGCCGTCTTCAGACGGTCGCGATGGGGTTGACCGGCGCGCCGACCAGACCGGGCACGTACATGGGCGCCGCGGTCAGGAAAAAGGCATGCCGGCCGTGCTGGCGCAACCATTGCGCCAGCGGGGTCAGGTGCCAGAGCTCGCCCAAGGGCAGGCCCAGCTTGAAAAGACATTGCTCGTGCAGGGGCAGCAGCGCGCCCTTGCCGGTGTCCAGATGATGGTTGCGCAGTTCGACCGCGTGATTGTCGGCGGCGATGGCCGCGATCCGGCTGTCCTTGATCCACGCCAGCAGGTCCGCGTCGGCGCCGTCCAGCACGCAGCAGCTCGTCTTGAGCCGCTCCTGCTCGTCGTCGCCCAGCGTCAGCGCCAGGTCTGCCAGCCCTGTGTGCAGACACAGCACGTCGCCCGGCCGGACTTCCACGCCATCGGCGCGCATCACGTCCATCAGCTCGCGGTGGGACACCTTGCGCTGCGCATCACCGAAATGCGCGCGCAGGTCCACCATGACGCCTCGCCCCTGGATGCCGTGGCGCGCCATCGGCGCGATGGAAAGGTCGCGGGTGCCGGTAAAACCTTCGGTGGCAGGCTCGCTGACGGCGAAGCCGTTGTAGCCCGTGGGCTGCGGCTGGCCGGTGCCATGCGCGTCGTACATCGAGCCCACATGGCCCAGCGCGTCCCATTGCGTGGAGTACTGCGGCGACAGCGTGACGCGGTCGTCGCTGATGACGTCGGTGGCGCCCGGCACATCGCGGTCCAGCGGATAGCGGTAGACCGGCACGCCGTTCTTTTCGGCGGGCTGGATAACCGGGCCCTTGCGGCGCGGGTTGAGCACGGGCGCACGCGGCACGGTCAGCGGCAGGCTCAGCGAAAACGACATCCCGGTACGAATTTCGGCAACCGCGGCCAGACGCGCCTGGACGTCCAGGTGGTTGAGCGTGCCCAGTTGGTCGTCGTGCCCGAAATCGCCCCAGTTCGATCCGTCCGGGCGGCGCACATACCGTTGCGCTTGATTCATGATTTCTGTCTCCTCGCCCTTTTGCCGGACGATTCTTGTCTTGGTTGTTACTTCTTATTGCACCACGGATGTGTGCAGCAATTGGTCGATTTCGTCCGCTGTGTATCCCAGGGCGGACAGAATTGTGCGGCTGTGCTCGCCAAGGCCCGGGGCGGCGCGCACGGCGCCGGCATGGACTTCGTCTTGCACGGCCCCGCCAAACTGCGCCCATTGCGCCAGCCCGAGATAATTGCCCGCCTTCTCGCTGTGATAGGGGCGCATGAATCCCATGGCCTCCACTTGCGGGTGGTCGAACATGTCCTCGACCGGCCGGACCTCCGCGCAAGGCACGCTCTGGCCAAAGCGTTCGGCCCATTCACGGGCCGATGCGCGCGCCAGGGCCTCGCGCACCAGCGGGACCAGCACCGCCGCCTGCGCCGCGCGCTTTTTCACGGTGTCGTAGTCGGGATGGTCGGCCAGATCCTGCAGGTCCAGATGGCCGCACAGCGCCCGCCAGAAATGCGGCGTGTTGGCCGAGATGTACAGATGGCCTTCACGCGTGGGATGGATGCCGGTGATGCCGCCCGAGCGCATGTCGCGTTCGATGCGGCGCGGTTCGCCCTCGGCCCAGACCAGGCGGGCCGATTGCATGGCGAGCGCGCTGCCCAGCAGCGACACTTCGATGGCCTGCCCGCGCCCGGTTTTTTCGCGCTGATAGAGCGCGGCGGACACGCTGTTGGAGATCAGCGCGGCGCCGTAGTAGTCGACCACCGATCCGTACAGCACTTCAGGCGGACCGTCGGCCTTGGCCTGCGCCGCGCACATGCCGGTCATCGACTGCAGCACCTGGTCGTAGCCCGCGTGGCGCGCCATCGGACCGGCCGCGCCGTAGCCCGTCATTGCGCAATAGATCAGGCGCGGGTTGATGGCGGCCAGCGTGGCGAAGTCGATGCGCAGGCGCTCCGGAACGCCGGGGCGGAAATTGTGGACCAGCACATCGGCCTCGCGCACCAGCCTGACCAGCACCTCGTAACCCGCCTCGTCTTTCAGATTGAGGCACAGGCCGCGCTTGTTGCGGTTGATGCCCAGAAAGGCGCGGCTCTCAGTCGGCAGGGTCGACGGGTACTTGCGCAGGTTGTCGCCTTCGGGCGGCTCGACCTTGATCACGTCGGCACCCATGTCGCCCAGCAGCGCGCAGCCGTACGGACCCGCGATGTAGGCGCTGAGATCCAGCACCTTGACGCCGGCCAGCGGCAACTGAGCGGGGGTTTCAATTTCCATCATGCAATTCATCCGATAAAAAGCTCGGCCGCGAATAGCGCAGGCCGTTTCAGGCGGCGCGTCCTGCCGCCAGCAGGACGTCGCGGGCGCGCCGCACGAAGGGCGCGTCGATCATCTTGCCGTCCAGCACAAATGCGCCCACCCCTTCCTGCGCCTGGCTCGCCGCGACGATCCGTTCGGCCGCGTCGATCTCTTCGGCGCTGAATCCGAACACGTCGTTGGCGATGGCGATCTGGCTGGGATGCACGCAGGATTTGCCCAGGAAACCGAGCGAGCGCGCCAGTTGCGCCTCGGCGCGGAAGCCCTCGGCGTCGCGCACGCGGGCATAGGCGGCGTCCATGGCGTACTTGCCCGCGGACCCCGCGCCCAGCCGCAACGCCAGCATCACCGCGCGCAGCGTCTCGGGCTGGTAACGGTCGACACCCAACGGTTCGAACAGGTCGGCCAGCCCCAATTGCAGGCCCGCGACGCGCGGGTGCGCGGCCAGCTCGGCCGCACGGGCCAGCGCCAGCGGCGTTTCGACGGTGACCAGCAGGTCGCCCTCGAAGCCGGCCGTGGCAGCGTGATCGGCGGCCTCGCGCAGCGCATCCGCGGACTCGACCTTGGGCAGATTCAACAGGTCGATCGGCGAGCGGCCCAGCGCGTCCAGGTCGTCCGCGAAATAAGGCGTGTCCGACGCATTGACGCGAACGATAATTTTCTTGGGATGTTGAGCTTGCGCCGCCTGAAAGGCGGGCGACCCGAGCCAGCGGGCCAGCTCGGCGCGCGCGGCCGGCTTGCGCGGCGGCGCGACCGCGTCCTCCAGATCGAAAGACAGCGCATCGGCTTCGCTGGCCATGGCTTTGTCGAATAGTTCCGGGCGTGACGCCGGCACGAAAAGCTTACTTTTCATTATGGTCTCCTGGCCGCATTGTGACCGTGCGGCACGCCGCCAGGGGAAAGCCGGCATACGATAAGAAGATAGAATCCCTATCATCATGAACACCGACTTTCTTCAAACGCTGTCCGCCGTGGCGCAACACGGCTCCATGGCCGAGGCCGCCCGCCGCCTCGGACTCACGCACGGCGCCGTCGCGCAGCAGGTGCGCAAGCTGGAACAGGAACTGGGCGTGCCGCTGGTCGCGCGCGCCGGCCGCACCGTGCACTTGACGGCCAAGGCGATCGAACTGATCGGACCGATGCGCGAAGTCCTGGAGCGGATCGAGAAGATCCGCTACCTGGCGCGGTCGGGCGAGATGATGGGCGAGCTTCGGCTGGGCGCCGGCAACACCGCGCTGAACTCCATGGTGCCGGCCATTCTTGAGCACCTGGTCGGACGCCATCCGCTGATCAGCGTGGAGATCCAGCCCGGGCACTCCGCCCGCTTCTACCCGGCCATCGAAAGCGGCGAACTCGATGCCGCCATCGCGCTGGAGGCGCCCTACCCCCTGTCCAAAAGCCTGGGCTGGCAGTTGCTGCGCGAAGAACCCTACGTGCTGGCGGTGGCGCCGCGCCACGCGGGCCGGCATCCGCACAGCCTGCTTACCGCGGAGCCGTTCATCCGCTATCAGCGCAACGACTGGAGCGGGCGTCACGTGGACGACTATCTGCGCCGCGTCGGCATCACGCCGCGCGATCGGTTTGAACTGAACGCGATCGAATCCATTGCGGTGATGGTGAGCCGGGATCTGGGCGTGGCGATCCTGCCCCGGTCCACCAACGGCACGATCGAGCGGCTGGGCCTAGTCGCCCTGCCCCTGCCCGCGCACTGCGAACCGCGCCGCTTCGGCTTGATCTGGTCACGCGTATCGCCACGCCTGGCGTTGATCCAGGCGTTCCGGGACATCGCCATCGTGGAGTACGCGAAGGTGGCAGATGCGCCCGGCCGTTGACGCCTTCCTACGGGGAAACGATCTGGTGCGCACCGTCCTGTCTCCCTATACTTGTATTGTCCTCAATACAACATATCAGGAGACAAATCATGCCGGGACTGCATCGGATCGCCGCGCGTTGCGCGCTGCTGGCCGCGTTTGCCTTACCAACTGCCCCCGCCCTCGCGCAGGCAGACGCCATCAGGCTGGTCGTGGGCGCGCCCCCGGGCGGCACCACCGACACCGTGGCGCGCAGCATCGCGCAGCACATGGCAGTGGACTTGAAGCGCACCGTCGTGGTCGAGAACAAGCCGGGCGCGGGCGGCAACATCGCCGCCGACTATGTCGCCAAGAGCAATCCCGACGGCAATACCTTGCTGGTCACCTTCACCAGCTTCTCCATCAACGCCACGCTGTACCGGAACCTGCCTTTCGACCCCGTGGCCGATTTCACGCCGATCAGCATGCTGGCCAACGTGCCTAGCGTGCTGGTCGTGCGCAAGGACTTCCCGGCACGCACCATGCCGGAGTTCGTCTCGCTGGTCAAAGCCAGCCCGGGCAAGCACACGATGGCGCTGGGCGCGATCGGCTCGTCACTGCACATGGCCGGCGAACGCATGAAGATGATGGCGGGCCTGGACATCCTGAACGTGCCGTACAAGGGCACGGCGCCGGCCATCACCGACCTGCTGGGCGGCCAGGTGGACATGATGTTCGCCAGTTCGCTGAATGCGCTGCCGCATATCAAGAGCGGTGCGTTGCGGGCGCTGGGGGTCACCAGTCCGCAGGCGCTGCCGCAGTTTCCCGGTGTGCCGCCCATCGGCGATACCATCAAGGGTTTCGAATCGAACGCGTGGTTCGCGCTGTTTGGCCCGGCCAAGATGCCGGCCGACAAACTGGCGGCGCTGAATGCCGCGGCGCGCAAGGCGGTCGATACGCCGTCGTTCCGCAAGCTGCTCGAGGGCGAGGCCGCCAGCGCGGTAAGCAGCAGCCCCGAGGAACTGGGCGTCTTCGTGCGCCAGGACATCGCGCGATACGCCGAGATCGTCAAGTTCACCGGCGCGACCGTCGACTGAACATCAACCAGGAGCCCCATCGTGTCCGACAGCCCGCTGCCGCTTTATCACAAGGTCTACCTGCTGCTGAAGCAACGGCTGGAAGCGGGCGGGTTCGCCACGGACAGGGCGATGCCCGGCGAAAACGCGCTGGCCGCCGAATACGGCGTGTCCCGGCTGACGATACGGCGCTCGCTTGATGCGCTGGCAGCCGATGGCCTGATCGAGCGGCGGCAGGGACGCGGCACGTTCGCGGCCGCGCCGGCGCCGTTTCCGGGCCCGCAGCACGGCGCGGGCATGGACGCGCTGATGGCGCACCTGGCCCGCATGGGCATGCACACGCAGGTGCGCCTGCTTGAACTGGAAACCGCGCCCGCCACGCCGCTGGTGGCAGCGCGCCTGGAACTGCCGCCGGGCGCGCCCGTGCAGCGCGCCGTGCGCGTGCGCAGCCACGAAGGCCAGCCGTTTTCTCACCTGACCACGTTCGTGCCGGACGACATCGGCCAGCGCATCCGCCGCCAGGATCTGGACGCCAAGCCGCTGCTGGCCATCTTCCGCGACCTGGGCGTGCGCGTGGCACGGGCCGAACAGTCGATGTCGGCCGTGCTGGCCGAGCCCGGCATCGCCGAGCTGCTGGACGTGCCAGTGGGATCGGCCCTGCTCAGCCTGCACCGCGTGGTGCGCGACGAGTCTGGGCGGCCGGTGGAGTGGCTGCATGCCCGCTACCGGCCGGACCGCTACGAATACCGCATGAACATGCAGGCGCACGACATGCCCGGCCAGCCGACGTGGCTGCCCGCGGCGTCAGCCACCGCTGAAGCCGACGCGTCGACGACCTAGCGCAGCAGACTGACCGTGGCCAGCCCCGCCGCCGTCAGCGCCAGCGACCCCGCCAGGCTGAATCCGGCATAGCCCAGCGCGCTGACATACGCGCCGCGCTCCAGCATCGCGACCGTCTCGGCGGAAAAGGTCGAGAACGTGGTCAGCCCGCCCATGAAACCGGTAATGGCGCCCAGCCGCACCCACGCCGGCCACTCGGGATGCCCGGCCACCAGCGCCAGCGCCACGCCGACCAGATACCCGCCCGCCAGATTCACCGCCAGCGTGCCCCACGGCCAGGAGCCGGCATTCAGCCACAGGCCGACCAGCCAGCGGGACCACGCGCCAAGGATCGCGCCCAGGCCCACGGCCAGGAAATTCAGGGGAACCAGCGTTTGATAAGCGGACATGGGGGTCAGACGGTGCCGTGTTGTTTGAGACGCAGAGAAAAGACCAGCAGCAGTATGCCGAAGAACACGGCGTAGATGCCGATCACCCACACCAGCGCCAGCGCGCCAGCGCCCGGCTGCATGACCAGCATGGCGCCGAAGGCCACCGACACCAGCCCGGAAAGGCCCAGCAGCCATTCGTTGCGGATGGCCTTGCGAAAGCGCACGGCGGCGATGATCTGGAACACGCCCGCCACGATCGCCCAGATGGCGATGATGTAGAGCAGGATCAGCGCGGTAAGTCCGGGCCACAGAAAGGTGACGATACCCGCCGCCACGCCCAGCAGGCCCACGATGATCAGCGCCCACAGCGGCTTGCCGTTGTCCCGGATGCGGAATCCGGCAATCAGCGCCAGCACCCCGTCCACCAGCGCAAACGCGCCCCACACCAGCACCAGCGCCGACAAGGTGATGGCCGGCATGAACATGGCCATGAACCCAAACAGGATGGCGACGACGCCGCGAAGCGCCACCCATCCCCAATGACGACCGATTTGATCCACGACTTGCTGTTGCAGCATGACGACCTCCGGTGTTTGCAAAGGGTGGCCTATCTTAGTCCCGCCAACCGGCAAGCGCATCGTTCAGCGTGTGTTCAGCTACCGTCAAAAAGGCGCTTGGCAGCGAAATCGATTGAAATTTCCGCACGCGCGGCGGCCCTGCTTTTTTAAGAGTAATTCTCATTAAATGTTAGAATCCGGCCGCTTCCCGCCCGACATTCCATGGACACCCAACCCGCTCCCCGCCGCCGCGCCTACTGGCTCAAGACACTGCATCAATGGCACTGGATCAGTTCTGCGCTCTGCCTGCTGGGGATGCTGTTGTTCGCGGTGACGGGGCTGACGCTGAACAACGCGTCGCACATCGAATCGAAGGCCGTGGTGACCAGCCGCGAGGCCCGTCTTCCCGATGCCATCCTGAAGCAGCTCGCTGCCGCGCCCACGGCAAAAAAGGCGCCCTTGCCCGCACCGGTCGCCGCATGGCTGGACCAAACGTTGGACGCCTCGACGGCCGGCAAGACCGCCGAGTGGTCCCCCGACGAGGTCTACCTGTCGCTGCCCCGCGCGGGCGGCGATGCCTGGCTGTCCATCGACCGCGCCAGTGGCGACGTCGAATACGAGCGCACCGACCGCGGCTGGATCTCCTACCTGAACGACCTGCACAAGGGCCGCAACACGGGGCTCGCCTGGAGCTGGTTCCTGGACATCTTCGCCGTCGCCTGTCTGGTGTTCTCGCTGACCGGACTGGTGCTGCTCAAGATGCACGCCGGCAACCGCAGCGCGACCTGGCCCATGGTGGGGCTGGGCGTTGTGATTCCGCTGGTGCTGGCGCTGCTTTTCATTCACTGATTCCATCGATACGCCCTGGAGATTTCCATGCGCAAGTTGCTGTTGCCGGCGCTGCTCGCCGGCCTGATCGCCCGAACGGCCCATGCGGCAGACATCGGCCTGTCCATCGAGGTGCCGCGCCTGGATGTGGCCGAATACCATCGCCCGTACGTGGCGATCTGGATCGAGAACCCCGACCAGAGCGTGGCCACCGACCTGGCCGTCTGGTACGACGTGGCCAAGAAGAACAACGAAGGCACCGAGTGGCTCAAGGACATGCGCCAGTGGTGGCGCCGCAGCGGCCGCAACCAGCAGTTCCCGGTGGACGGCGTCAGCGGCGCGACCAAGCCCGTGGGCAAGCATGCGCTGTCGTTTGACGCGGCCAGCAAGCCACTTGCGCAGCTCAAGCCCGGCCAGTACGCGGTGGTGGTCGAAGCCGCGCGCGAAGTGGGCGGCCGCGAACTGGTGCGCATCCCCTTCCAGTGGCCGCCGCAAAAGGCCGAGCAGCTAAGTGCGCGCGGCGAGCACGAATTGGGCGCCATCGCGCTCGATCTCAAACCCTGACCGGCCTCGTGACGAGCCCCTTTAGAAACGCAAGGAACGCAACGATGAAATCCGCCGCCAAACTGGCCGCCGCCCTGGCGCTGTGCCTGCCCTTTGCCGCTCACGCCCATGACGTCTGGATCGTGCCGTCTTCGACGGTGCTGTCGGGTACCGACAGCTGGATCACCGTGGACGCCGCGGTCGGCAACGACAAGTTCTACTTCAACCACGCGCCGCTGCGCCTGGACGGCCTGACCGTCACCGCGCCGGACGGCAATGCCGCCGAAGCCGAGAACATCAACCGCGGCAAGCTGCGCAGCACGTTCGACCTGCAGATCAAGCAAGCCGGCACCTACCGCGTTGCCGTGGTCAACGACGGCGTGTTCGCGCGCTGGAAGGAAGACGGCAAGAACAAGCGCTACTTCGGCAAGGTTGAAGGCATGGCGCAGGCCGTGCCGGCCAAGGCCGACGAGCTTGAAGTCTCGCAAAGCCTGGGCCGGGTCGAGACCTTCGTCACTGCCGGCAAGCCGTCGGCCCTCAAGCCCGTGGGACGCGGCCTGGAGCTGGCGCCGGTGACGCACCCGAATGACCTCTTCACCGATGAGGCCGGCACGTTCCAGATGCTGCTGGACGGCAAGCCCGCCGCGGACCTGGAGGTGAACGTGGTGCCCGGCGGCAGCCGCTATCGCGACAAGGTCGGCGAAATCCAACTGAAGACCGACCAGGACGGCAAGTTCTCGGTGAAGTGGCCGCAGCCGGGCCTGTAC
Source organism: Achromobacter sp. 1012554356 (assembly GCF_059760815.1). Classification (NCBI taxonomy): domain Bacteria; kingdom Pseudomonadati; phylum Pseudomonadota; class Betaproteobacteria; order Burkholderiales; family Alcaligenaceae; genus Achromobacter; species Achromobacter sp. 1012554356. The sequence continues at coordinate 25,656 of NZ_JCBANC010000066.1, forward strand.
TGGATCGAAGCCGGCATGGAAGACGCCAAGGTCACCGTGCCGCAGGCCAAGAAGCGCCGCCTGTCGTACGCCGGCACCGTCGAAGTGCTGCAACCGTAAGGCAAAGGCGCGCGCGTGGCGACCTCCCCTTCTTTCGCACCGCGCAACGCGGCGGCGTCGGCCGTTCGCGTCGCCTACGGCGCAATGCCAGCGCGCCCGGCCGCGCTGGCAGGCGCCACCATGGGCACCACCTGGTCCGCGCGCCTGGCGCTGCCCGCAGGCGTAACGGAAGCATCGGCACGGCAAGGTATTCAGGCCGCGCTGGATCAGGTCGTCGCGCAGATGAGCACCTGGGAAGCAGACTCGGACATCACGCGCTACAACCGCGCCGAGCCCGGCTGGCAGGCGCTGCCGCCCGAGTTCCTCCATGTGCTGCATCATGCGCTGATGCTGGCCGAGGACAGCGGCGGCGCCTACGATCCCACCGTGGGGCCGCTAGTGAATGCGTGGGGTTTCGGGCCGCACCAGCGCGCCTTCGAACCGCCCTCGCCCGCCGCCATCCAGACCGCGCGTGATCGCTGCGGCTGGCGGCGCGTGCCGCTGGACGAAGAGTGCCGTGCCGCCTGGCAGCCCGGCGGCGTCTATCTGGACCTGTCGTCCATCGCCAAGGGGTACGGCGTGGACCGCGCGGCGATGGCGCTCGACGCCTTGGGGATCACCGATTACCTGGTGGAAGTCGGCGGCGAATTGCGCGCCCGCGGCAAACGTCCCGACGGACAATCCTGGCGTGTGGCCATCGAGGTTCCCGACGCCAGCGACGAGCATGCGCTGGCCTTGCCGCTACACAATTGCAGCATCGCCACGTCGGGCGACTACCGGCGCCATGCGGGCGACGGCGATGCGCGCTACGCCCACACGCTCGACCCGCGCACCGGCCACCCGGTGCGCAATGCGGTGGCCTCGGTGACCGTGCTGCACCCCGTTTGCATGCAGGCCGACGCGCTGGCCACCGTGCTGACAGTGCTGGGCGAAGCTGACGGGATGGCCTATGCGCGCCGCCATGCGCTTGCCGCGCTGTTCATCGTGCGCGGCGAAGACGCGTGGCGCGTCATGGCCACGCCGCAGTTCGAGGCCCTGGCCCTCGCGCCCTGAATGCCCATGTTGCATACCCGGTTGATCGCGGCAACGTGCGTGGTGCTGACCTGGCTGCTGCTGTGCCTGTGGGCCTGGCAGCGCGCCCGCCGGCAACAGGCGCAACAGATGCTGGCGATGCAGGCGCTCGACGCACCGGCGTCCGACGACGCCGTGCTGGTGGCCTACGCCAGCCAGACCGGCTACGCCGAGTCGCTGGCCATGCAGACCGCCGACTCTCTGCGCGCCGGGGACCTGACCGTACGCGTCGCCTCGCTGGGTCAACTGGACCTTCAACGCCTGGCCGCCTACCGGCGCATGCTGTTTGTCGTCAGCACCTACGGCGAGGGCGATCCGCCCGATGCGGCTGCGGCCTTTGCCGGCCAGATGCAAGAGACGCCGCAAGGCGCCGCACTGGCAGGCGCGCAATATGCTGTCCTGGCGCTCGGCGACAGCGAATACGCACAGTTCTGCGGCTTTGGCCACCGATTGAACGAGTGGCTGCACGCGCAAGGCGCGACGCCGCTGTTCGACCTGGTCGAAGTCGACAACGACGACGCGGCCGCGCTGCGCCATTGGCAGCATCACCTGGGCCTGCTGGCCGGCCGCAGCGATTTGCCTGACTGGGAGGCGCCCGTCTATAACACCTGGCGCCTGGCCAGCCGGACGCTGCTGAATCCCGGCAGCCAGGGCGGCCCCTGCTTCCTGCTGACGCTGACGCCCCCGCCCGAGAACGCGGCCGCATGGCAGGCGGGCGACATCGCAGAAATCGGCCCCCGTCGTGAACGCGGCGGCGCGTTGCAGGCGCATCGCGAATACTCCATCGCGTCGCTGCCCGCCGACGGCGCCATCCAGCTGCTGGTGCGCCAGATGCGCGGTGCCGACGGCGCGCCGGGCCTGGGCAGCGGCTGGCTCACGCACATTGCGCAGACGGGCGACGAAATCGCGCTGCGTGTGCGCGCGAACCGCAATTTCCACCCGCCGGCTGACGACCGCCCGTTGATTCTGATCGGCAATGGCACCGGCCTTGCGGGCCTGCGCGCGCTCATCAAAGCGCGCCGCGCCGCCGGCCACCGCCGCAACTGGCTGGTCTTTGGCGAACGCAATGCCGCCTGCGACGGGTTCTGCCGTGAAGAGATCGACGCGTGGCGGCAAGACGGCACGTTGGAACGCGTGGATACGGTGTTTTCACGCGATCAGGCCGAACGCCGCTATGTGCAGCACTGTTTGCGCGAACAGGCGGACGCGGTGCGCACCTGGGTGGACGCCGGCGCTGCCGTGTATGTCTGCGGCAGCCTGCAAGGCATGGCGGGCGGCGTGGATGCCGCGCTGCAGGACATCCTGGGCGCGGACCGCCTGCAAGCCCTGCAGCACGCCGGCCGCTACCGGCGCGACGTGTACTGAAGACGCGCCAGCGTTCTTGCGTTTCGCAGGCCCTTACTGCAGCTTGATCTGCGCGCGCTCGATCACCGTCTTCCAGCGATCGCGTTCGGTGCTGATCTGCTCGCCAAACTGCGCCGGCGTGTTGCCCAGCGGGAACGCGCCCGTCTCTTCCATCTTTGCCGCCGTCGCCGGATCGCGCACGGCGCGGGCAAAGGCATCCGCCAGCTTGTCGCGCACGTCGGCCGGCATGTTGGCTGGACCGACCACGCCGTACCAGGCCGTCACGTCGTAGTCCTTGTAGCCCTGCTCGGCAAACGTCGGCACATCCGGCAGGCGCGGATTGCGGGCCGTCCCGGTAATCGCCAACGGCTTGAGATGACTGCTTTTGACGTACGGCAGCGACGACGGAAAGTTGTCGAAGATCACCGGCACCACGCCGCCCACCGTGTCGGTCAGCGCCGGGGCCGAACCGCGATACGAAATGCTGTTCATCTTGCCGCCGATGATCTGCAGGAACCAGATCATGCCCAGGTCGTTCACGCCGCCCGCGCCCGCGTTCGCGTAACCGTCCTTGCCGGGATTGGCGCGCACGTGTGTCACGAACTCTGCCAGCGTCTTGGCCGGAAAGCTCGGATTCACGCTGAGGATGTTGGGGCTCGTCACCAGGTTGCTGATGGGCGTGAAATCCTTGACCGGGTCGTAGGCCAGGTTGGGAAACAGATGCGGCGCCGTGCCGTGCGTGCTGACGGTGGCCAGCCCCACGGTGTAGCCGTCCGGCTTGGCGCGTGCGGTGGCCGCCATGCCGATAGTGCCCGACGCGCCCGTGCGGTTTTCCACCACGATCTGCTGGCCCAGAATCTCGCCCGCCTTGGCCGCGGCAACACGGCCGACGATGTCCGTCGGGCCGCCCGCCGGGAACGGCACGATCAGCGTGATGGGGCGGTCGGGAAAGGCGGCGTGGGCGGACGGCAGCGCGGCGGCCAGTGCCAGGGCGGCGCAAGTCTTGCGGAACATGATGGTGGGTCTCCTGGTAGGGCTGTTGTTATGAAAAGCGTGTGGTCATGAAAGCGGCTTTGCCGCGGCCTGATCGCGGCAAAGAATCCGGCCGGGACGCGACGTGCCTGCCGCGGCCGGAAAGACAAGCGTGCCGTTGACCAGCACGTGTTCCACGCCGGCAGACGCAAGCGTCGGCGCTTCCCACGTGGCGCGGTCGATCACCGTCTCGGCATCGAACACGACAATGTCGGCCCACGCGCCAACGGCAATCTGGCCACGGTCCGCCAGCCCGAAGACGCGGGCCGGCAACGCAGTCATCTTGGCCACCGCCGCCTCCAGCGTGACGAGCTGGGCCTCGCGTACGTAGCGGCCCAGCACGCGCGTGAAACTGCCCCACAACCGGGGATGCGGATGCGCGTCGTTCGGCAGACCGTCGGATCCGACCATGCAGCACTCGTGCTGAAAGATGCGGCGGACCTCGTTCTCGTCCATCGCGAAATAGATCGCGCCGGCCGGGCACAAGCGTTCAGCTGCCGTGGTCTTGTCGCACCCCCAGCGCGCCGCGATATCGCTCAGGTATTCGCCGCTGCATTCGGGGTGGGGCGTCGACCACGTGATGCGGATGTCGTCGATGGTGTCGGCGCGCTCCGGAATCAGGATGGTGGAACTGCCGGGATACGGGTAGATGTCCAGCGCCACGTCCACGCCCTCGGCGCGGGCGCGGTCAATGTTGGCAAGCGTGACGGCGCTTTTGCCCCAATTGCGCGGCATCATGCACTTGTGATGCGACAGCACGGTCGCGCAGCCGGTGTTGCGGCCAATGGCCAGCACCTCGTCGACGGCCGCCTCGATCGCGTCGCCCTCATTGCGGATATGGCTGGTGTGCATCGCGCCGCGCGCCGCGGCCACGCGGGCCAGCCCTTCCAGCTCGGGCGGCTGCGCCGCCCCGCCCGGCTGATACGCCAGACCGGTGCTGAAGCCCACGGCGCCCGCATCCAGCGCGTCGGCCAGCATCTGCTGCATGGCGGCTTGTTCGTCGGGCGTGGGCTGCGCCGTTGGATCGCGCATCGCGGCAAGGCGCAGGTTCGCGTGCCCCACCAGCGCGGCCACATTGATGACGGGCTGGCGCTCGCGCAGCTCGTCGAAATAGTGCGTCATGCTGGCAAAAAGCGGCGTCTCGCCCAGCAGCGCCAGCGCGGCGGCCGTGTTGCCCGGCAACGGCGCGGGTGCGCCGCTGACGCCGCAATTGCCCACCACGACCGAGGTAATGCCCTGGCTGGTCTTCCACGCCAGGTCGGGCTTTTCCACGAACATCAGATCGTCGTGACCGTGCACATCGATGAAGCCGGGCGCGACGATCTTGCCGGCGGCATTCACGCGAGCAACCGCCGCCGTCCCGGCCAAGTCGCCGATCGCCACAATGCGTTCGCCCGCCACGCCCACGTCGGCGCGCCGCCGCGGGCCGCCCAGCCCGTCGATGAGCCAGCCGCCTTCGATGATCAGATCCAAAGTCCCCTGCATGGTGTTCCTGCCTTGGTGAAGGACCTAGTATCGTCCGCGCGATCAATCTGGAAAAATTGTTTTTATTGATCCATCTATCGCGTTTTGAAATGCATCGCCTGCCCAAACACGTCACCTTGAAGCACCTGACCGCTTTTGTGGCCGTGGCCCAGGAGTCCAGCTTCACGCATGCCGCCAAGCGCCTGTTCCAGACGCAATCGTCCGTCACCAGCCTGGTGCGCCAATTGGAAGATGCGCTGGGCACCCAGCTCTTTGCGCGCACCAGCCGGCGCGTGCTGCTGACACCGGCCGGCGAGGAATTCCTGCCGCGCGTCATGCGGCTGCTGGCGGATTTCGATGGGGTGATCGAGGACGTGGTGCGCTTTGGCGCCCTGGAACGCGGACGCGTGGGCGTGGCGGCCGCGCCGTCGGCCATCACGCAGTTGATCGCACCCGCGGCCGCCGTGTTCGCCGCGCAGTATCCGGCCGTGCGGCTTTATCTCAGCGACGACAACTCCGGCCGCATCCAGCGCAAGGTGGCCGCGCGCGAGGTCGATTTCGGCCTGACCAGCCGCTGGGCCGACGCCCCCGGCCTGCAATTCGACGCCTTGCTGGAAGACCGTTTCGGCGTGCTATACCGCCAGGACGACGCCACCCTGCGTCCGGGACGCGACGGCGCCATGCGCTGGTCCGACCTGACCGGCCGCAAGCTGGTGGGGGTGGTGGATGAAACGGGCATCATGGCGCTGCTGCGCGCCCGCGCCGATCTGCCGATCGAGGCGGCGGCGCCGTTCTATGAGGCATCCAGCACAACGTCGCAGGCAGCGCTGGTCAAGGCGGGAATGGGCGTGGCGCTGCTGCCGGCGCTGGCCGCGCAACGCGTGATGGAGCCGGGACTGGGCTACGCGCTGCTGGCACGGCCAACGGTGGTGCGCACGCTGTGCATCATCTGCAACAAGGAATACCCACTGAGCCCGGCCGCACAGGCCTTGATCGCGTCAATTCACGACTACCTGCGCACGGCCCAGCTGCCCGCAGGCTGCCGCCGCCTGTCCGCTGCGCGGCAGAAGCACTAGGTGTGCGGGCGTCACCACCGCGCTGATCGGCGCCGCCAATGCCATTAGGTGTCTGACACCCTAGGTACGCTGCCGCAAGTGCAAGCCGATCTCACCAGGGTGTCAGACACCGCCACCACCTCGCGCAAAGGTGTCTGACACCCCTGAAACGCTGCCGCAAGCTCGACCCGACGCTCCCCGGGTGTCAGACACCGTCGTCCAAAAGCTATCAGCCACCCGCCCGCAGCTTCTCATCCAGCGCAGCCAATCCCGCCGCAAACACGTTCTGCCCGACCGCCGCGGCAACATCACTCAACGCCGCGCCCTCAACGCGAAAATCAGCCCACCATTGCACCAGCGTGCCGCCGCCCTCGGTAATCGGGTGCAGCGACACACCCGCGACGTAATCGCGCATCGGCAGGTCGGTTTCGATGATCGAATACCGCAACTCGGTATTCGGATCGTCCAGCATCAGCAACTGTTCGCGCACGAAGCCAGAAGGCTTGAGCGTCAGATGCCGAACCGAACCCACCGCGTCATGGCGGCCGCCCTCTTCCAGCCGGCTCTCTGCAACGCCCGGATGCCAGCCGCCCAGGCCGTTGAAGTCGCGGAACAGCGGCCAGACCTTGTCCAGCGGCGCGTTGACGATGGCGGTGATGTGTACGGTATGCGGCATATCGGCTCCGGCGGACGCAGTGCGCGTCGAATCAGGGTGGAAACTGCGGCAATGCAGGTCAGAAGGTCAGGTTCTTGAATTCGCGCGTGGCGGCCGTCAGGGCCTGTTCGGTAGGCAGGCGCTCCATCGAGCTGGCGCCATAAAACCCGTGGCAATGCTTGCACGCGCGCAGCACGTGCGCCGCGTCCTCGGGCGTGGCGATCGGGCCGCCGTGGCACAGCACGATGATATCCGGGCGCACCGCCAACGCGGCCTCGGCAATGCGGTCGATGGCGCCCACGCAATCATCCAGCGTCAGCGCCGTCTCCGCGCCAATGGACCCGCCGGTGGTCAGCCCCATGTGCGCCACGATGATGTCCGCGCCCGCCCGCGCCATGGCCACGGCATCGTCCTCGTTGAAGACGTACGGCGTCGTCAGCATGCCCTTCTTGTGCGCCAGGCGGATCATGTCGACCTCCAGCGCATAGCCCATGCCGGTCTCTTCAAGATTGGCGCGAAAATTGCCGTCGATGAGACCGACGGTGGGAAAATTCTGCACGCCGGCAAAACCCTGGCGTTTCAGATCATCCAGAAACACGTCGAAATCGCAGAACGGATCGGTGCCGTTCACGCCGGCCAGCACCGGCGTCTTCTTGACCACCGGCAGCACTTCGCGGCCCATGTCCACGACGATCTCGTTGGCGTTGCCATACGCGAGCAGACCGGCGAGCGAGCCGCGGCCGGCCATGCGGTAGCGGCCCGAGTTGTAGATCACGATGAGGTCGATGCCGCCCGCTTCCTCGCACTTGGCCGACAGCCCGGTGCCCGCGCCCCCGCCCACGATGGGTGTGCGCGCGCGCACCATGGCGCGAAACTTGTCCAGCAGTTCGTTACGGTCAAAACGCGGCATGGCGGCAATCCTTCAATGTGCGGCAATTTCAAGAAAGTGGTCGACCGCCGTCTTGGCAAACAGCGGATCGTTGATGTGGCAAGGCACGCGGATCAGACGGCGGTCTGCCGTCTGCTGCACGTTGGCCTCCAGCGCGGCAAACAGCGCTGCGTCGGCCTCGGGATCCCAGAACGCCTGGCCCGGCGCATCCAGCGCGGACACGCCGCCTTCCGGGATCAGGAAGCGCACCGGGCCGTCGCAACGGTTCAGCCGGTCGGCGATCCATTCGCCCTGCCGCGTGTTTTCCTCGGCTGTCGTGCGCATCAGCGTGACCTGCGGGTTATGCGGATAGAAGCGGCGGCTGCGGTAGCGCTCGGGTACGGTGTCCATCGCGCCGAAGTTCACCATGTCCAGCGCGCCGCACGATCCGACATACGGCGCGCCCGTGCGCGCCACCGCGCCGAAGCGGTCGTCCGTGCAAGCCAGGACGCCGCCAAACAGCAGGTCGCAGACTTCAGTGGTGGTCAGGTCCAGCACGCCGGCAAGCAGGCGGCTGTCCAGCAGTTTTTCCATCGACTGCCCGCCCGTCCCCGTGGCATGGAACACCAGGCAATCAAATTGCGACTCCAGGAGCGGCGTCACCTGCTGCACGCAGGCGGTGGTGACGCCGAACATGGTGATGCCCACTGCCGGCCGGCCATCGTCAGCCGCTGCGGCCAATGCCTGACGGAACGCGCCGCCGATCGCGCCGGCCGCATTGGCCAGCACGCGGCGCGAGATGCGGTTCAGGCCCGCGACGTCGGTCACGGAGTACATCATCGCGATGTCCGACGGCCCCACGTAAGGCGCGACATTGCCCGACGCCATCGTGGACACCATCACCTTGGGCGTGCCGATGGGCAGCGCGCGCATGGCCGGCGTGATCAGCGCCGTGCCGCCGGATCCGCCCAGGCCCAGCAGTGCGCCGATATCGGCGTTGCCGGCGGCGTAGAGCTCGAACGCCAGGGCCATCGCCGCAATTGCCGTGCCGCGGTCGCCCGTGAAGACCGCCGCGGCGCCGTCCGGATGGCAGCGCGCGACCTCTTGCGCCGAGACCTGCGCGGCGCTGGGCGCACCCGAGGTCGAGACATCCACCGACACCACGTCCAGCCCCTCGCGCCGGAGCAGATCCGCCACGTAATCGGCCTCGTGGCCCTTGGTGTCGTAGGTCGCGGCGACAAAGACCCGCTGCTTGGTATGCGTCATGACTCCTCCGCGGGCGGCTACACTGCGTGCGCGCCTCGATATGTGAGGCCAAAGGCCTGTAGAATCCAGAAATGAGACGAAAGAATCATACTGAGACACCAGTCTCACGTCAATCCGAAACCCCTGCCCGCAAGGCGCCCGCGGCAGCCGCCGGCACGAAGCTGATCGCCCCCGCCAGCCCGCAGGCGGCCGCCAGCGGCGAACCCCCGCACGGACCGCGCGCCCGGATGCGCAAGACCCTGCTCGACGCCGCCCAGCAACTGATGGCGCAGGGCGTCACGCCCTCGGTCGCCGAGCTGGCCGAACATGCCCATGTCTCGCGCGCCACCGCCTACCGCTACTTTCCCAGCCAGAGCGCGCTGATCGCCGCCGTGGTGGACGAAAGCCTGGGCCCCATCCTTGCTTGGGATTCCGATGCACCTGACGCGGCGGCACGCGTCGATGAGCTGCTGCGCTTCGCGTATCCGCGGCTGGCGGCGCACGAGGCGCCGCTACGCGCCGCCATTCAGGTGTCGCTGCAACAGCATGCGCAGGCCAGCGCCGGCAAGGCGGGCGCCGAGCCTCAACTGGTGCGCGGCCATCGCGTCGACATCCTAAGGCGCGCCATCGCCCCCTTGGCCGCGGAGCTCACGCCCGCGCAGCAGGACCGCGTCGCGCAGGCCTTGTCGCTTGTGTACGGCACCGAGGTGTTCCTCGTGCTCAAGGACATCTGGAAGCTCGACCTGCCCGAGGTCACCGACGTCGTGCGCTGGACCGCCAACGCCATCATCACGCAGGCGTTGGCCGAAGCCCGGTCCAAAATGAAATAGCGCCACTGTCATTCCCACGTCATTCCCCGCCCGCATAGTTGCGCGCTTCGCGGCTTGCGTGTTGCACGCCGTCATGACGTTGGAGTGTTGTAGATGCAGTTCGAAGTATCCCGCCTGCGGCGAGCCATCATGCCCTTGTCGCTGGCTTGCGTGACCCTGTTGAGCGCCTGCGGTGGCAGCGATGACGATGATGAGGCGGCCGCCCCCGCGCCGACGCCGCCCGTCGTGACTGACC